>CAZZFG010000021.1:0-10490 GCA_964653345.1 uncultured Bifidobacterium sp.
GGTACGACCTCTTCACGGCGATGATGGAAGGCATCAGAGAAGAATCTGTTGGCTATCTCTTCCATGCCGACGTAACTGTTGAGCGAACGTCCCAAGGCGATTTAGCATCGGCATCCTTGCCAGAGCTTGGTGGCGGTGAGCAAGAGTTGCACTACTCAGCGCCTGGTGAATTCGGTGCACCTGAGGAGCAGAGCGCGCGTTCTGCCGATGAAACCTCTCGAAATGCCCCTTGTCCATGCGGTTCTGGAAAGAAGTACAAGCGATGCCACGGAGATCCGCGTAATCGTTAATTAAATCTGGCGCTCTCATCAAATTGTGAAGAGCTCTACGCAGAGCCAGCGACCGTCTAACCCCTCAAAGCGGGCGACCAGTATTCGACTTCGCTCTTTTCCATGAAGCATAGCTGTGACCTCAAGAATTTGGTCGAACGGTTGGCCAATACTCTTTCGTCCAATACGAACTTGTGCCGGGCGCACCCGAGCATTCTCCGATAGGTAGCTAAAAACCTTTCGATTACACCATCTCGAGAGCTGAACCGCAGATCGCTTGCCGTTGAGAATCTCAACCGCGGTGTGAATAAATCGATCGACCCACTCCTTGGGAGTTGGAAGTTTCTCGAACGGGGTGATCTGTCTACCAAAATCGTATTCGTCCTCTACGCAGCTATCATCATCAACAGTGGGCTTAAAGGTCAGTCGTGAATCGATATGCGGCGTGCGCTGGTCATGGAATAGATCGAGGGCTTCTTGAAAGAGGATTGTCGTCATAGCGGCAGGCTCTCGTGGCCCTGAACATCAAACCTCAACTCTTCAGATAGCAGTACCTCATCCGAAAGTATGAGTGGGTACGAATTGGCACTCAGTGAGGGTGCGCCTTGTAATAACTGCTCATGCGAAAGAGAGAAATCATAGGGATAGGGCTTTTGATTGTTGGCGCGGCAGGAATGCTTCTTTCGATGCGCAATTCCACGCCGCACTCTGTATACCTCGTGGCGGCTCGCGATGTAGCACCTGGGGCTCACATCTCCGCCACGGATTTTGTCAAGATGCCATTGGATCTCAGAGGAACATCCACGAATTACATAAGCGCAGCGGCGAAGTTCTCCAACCGACAATCGTTGAGAAGAATTAAGAAAGGCGAAATTATTCCACGCGATGCGATATCCGAATCAGAGAGCATTGAAAAGAGAAAAGAAGTTACCCTTACTTTGACAAGCTCGAAAATCCCGCCAGATCTAAAGAGTGGGGATCAAGTAGATATATATTTTTTCAAGGTTCCGCAAGACGACTTACTGAATAAAACAGTCGAACTCTTGAAAAGCTATGAACGAGTGCGGATTTATTCGGTTACAAAACCTGATGGCCAATTTAATGGAGAAGTGACAGCGACAGTTCTGATATACCCCGAAGATGTGCAGAGGTTTCTTACCCTTCAGGTTTCAAGCGAACTCTTGTTAGTCAAGAGCCTAGATGATGAATAACGAAATAAAAATCCAACTTGTGATTGTTGATCAGGCACTTGAGGAGAAGGTCATTCACATCCTCCAATGTGCAGACGTGGAAATCTCAGGAAGATATCTCGCTTTGAGTGAAGTCCCAAAGGTCCCTCAAGAGAAAGCAATTCTTCTCACCACCTCGCATTTGGTGCAGCACGTGCCACTGGTTGAGTTGCAACGAGAATTTCTTGGACTCATCGTGCTGGGCGATGTGAGAATCTCAGGAATGACGACAGTAACCCTCACTGAAATTGAACAATTGCCTAACGTGATAGCAAACGCGATAGCCCAAGCTGCGCCTGATGTCCTGCCAAGCAGGATTTATGCTCCAGGATTTCACATTGTAGGAGTCGCCCCTCGTGTGGGGGTACGAGTTCTACGTGATGCGATTGATACCGCTCTTCCGGACTCAAATTACTTGTTACGCAAGAAATCAAGTCAAGAATCCACCATTCTCTATTGCTCGGAGTTAGATGATGATTCCATCCTTCAGCTTTTAGCAATCGTTGCTGAAGACAAGGGAATCTTTAAGCAGCAAGCTGTTGTCTTCACAAAAGTGCCGGAAACTCGACTGGCAACTGAGCGAGTTAAAGTGATTGAGAGAGAATTGCAGGGTTTTGGAATTTCACTGGTCTGCGCGCTTCCTTTTGACAAGGAGGTGCAGATTCTGGGGGAGTTGAGCAAAGGAGGTCTGCGAGCGCTGCAACCACTATTCGACTGGATAGCAAAAGCGAATTAGGCTGAGCACATGCGTGTATATCTGCCAATGCAACGAGGCGAGCTTGCGGCCTTCGTGCAGAGTCAGAGCCTGGCTACATCATCACTGGTAGCGCCCACTCAAAGAGTGGCTGATGAGTACGGGGTAACTGAACTCGAAGAACTTGAATATGCCGCCTTGGAGATTGCTCGAACCAAATCGGAACAAGACGGCTGTGAGTTGATTGCAGCGTTCGAGTTAGCCCAACCCTTGTCGCATGGCCTTGCTGAAATTGATTCGGGTATTGTGCAGGACTCTTTCGCGTTGAATTGGAACGAACTTGTTGCGTTGTATCGCAGTACTTCGTCAAATGAGGAGTTGGAGTGGTACGACGTCACCGAAGTCTCAACGGTGTTGGATCTAGGTAGTAATTAATTATGGCAACTCTCGATGCTTTAACAGCGAAGAGCACGCTCACTGAAGATGACATCAATCGTCTTAGGGCAGTGATATCCGAGTGGCAACTGCTCGCTGATTTATCGTTTGCAGACCTCTTGCTTTGGGTGCCTATTCGTGAGAATCCGAAGAGTTGGCCCGAGGGGCATATTGTCGTCGCACAGATGCGACCAACCACAGCAGCTACGGTCTACCCGAAAGATTTGATTGGTCAGAAAGCGCGCTGGGGCGAGCGTCCATGGATCGATGCAGCGCTATCTGATGGCGAGATTCAACGCGACACCGAACCTGAACTTGTTGGGGAGCTCCTCATAAAGGAAGAGTGCATTCCTATTCTCCATAAGAGCAAAGTCATTGGCGTCATAGCGCGCTATCGAAATGTCGAACAGATGCGCTCACCAGGTCGACTCGAACTGACATATCGAGAAGCTGCATTCGACTTAGCTCGAATGATCAGCGAGGGCACTTTTCCTGCAGCGAAAGTGGTAACTGAAACTACGCCTCGAGTGGGCGATGGTTTGATACGCCTTGATGGCAACGGGATGGTCGCCTTTAGTAGCCCCAACGCGATTTCGGCCTTCCGTCAGATCGGTCTTCAGAGCGAGCTCGAACTTAACGAGTTGGCCGCAACCCTCGAAGAGCTTACGCGTGGGTTTAAATCGCGCTTTCCTCGAGATGAATCGTGGAGCTCCATACTTTCCGGAAAGGTCCCGCGCCAGGTTGAATGCGAGAATAACAATGGCGTGCTCGATCTTTACGTTTTGCCGCTAACTGCAGGAAGTGATCGCGTGGGGGCGTTGGTACTAGTGCACAACGTCACAGACATTCGGCGACGTGAGCGCGAATTGATATCAAAAGATGCCACGATCAGAGAGATTCACCACCGAGTGAAGAACAATCTACAAACGGTTAGTGCGCTCCTACGTCTGCAAACTAGGCGAGCAGAAGATCCTTCCGCTGTCTCTGCTATCGAAGAGGCAATCCGTCGGATTGGTTCCATTGCACTCGTCCATGAAATGCTCTCAGTCAATGCGCAGGAGATGGTGGAATTTGATGAGGTTGCCGACCGATTGATAGCCGCAGTTAAAGATGTCTCTACGTTGCGCAGTGGTATTACTTTGGAGCGGACGGGCAAGTTTGGCGCTCTCCGTCCGGAAGTTGCCACGCCACTTGCGTTGATTCTCACCGAGCTCATTCAAAATGCTTATGAGCACGGGTTAGCGACGACCGGTTCTACATTGGCGATCGTGGTCAATCGAACCGGAGATCAACTCAGGCTTGAGGTCAGCGATGATGGCATTGGTCTACCAGAGGGTTTTGATATCCAGAGCTCTGAGAGTCTTGGATTGCAGATTGTTAAGACGCTCACGACTAATGAGCTAGGTGGAAAGATAGAAGTACATCGAGTTGCCAATGGAGGCACTCGAATCGAAGTGGATATCTACTGCTGATTAATCTCGTAAGGGTTTGGGTTTTCAATTCCGCGCGCCCGGTTTCGTGCCGCACGACGCTTCAGCGCACGACGTTCATCCTCTGAGAGTCCGCCCCATACGCCAGCTTCTTGTCCACTCTCCAACGCCCACTTCAAACATTCATTGATGACAAGGCAGCGATTACACACTTTCTTCGCTTCCTCGATTTGCTGCAAGGCAGGTCCGGTGTTGCCTACGGGAAAGAAGAGCTCGGGATCCTCGTCTCGACAGGCAGAGCGATGTCGCCAGTCCACGGCAGCCCCCTCGCGTCGAGTTACATAAGTAAAGAATGGCGCGAGGCAATTTAGATCTAGTTTGATCGACCTGAATCGCTCCGCAGGCTCTCTATTCTCCCCGTTCAGCGGGCCAGTAACAAGGAAGCTAGGGGTAATTCCTCTCACAAGATTCTCGCCTCAATGCGAGTTTGGTCTGCCCAGATGCGGAATTAGGGCGCTTTCACCTCCAAGGGGTGCTGCGCCCTTGCTCGAATTTTCGGGCTCTCAGGTTGGGGTAACGTAAATTGCAATTCTGTTAGAAGATAGGTGCATGAGTACTCACCACACCGCTTACTTTGCAACCGGATGTTTCTGGGGTGCCGAACGTCGCTTTTGGCAGATGGATGGCGTCACGCAGACGCGAGTTGGTTACATGGGTGGCACGACGAGTAATCCAACCTATAAAGAGGTTTGTTCAGGCGCTACTAATCATGCCGAAGTCGTCGAAGTCGAGTTTGATCCATCGAGAATTTCATTCGACGATTTGCTCATTGCGTTCTGGCAGATGCATGATCCAACAACGTTGAATCGCCAGGGAAATGACATTGGGACGCAATATCGCAGCGCAATCTTCTATACATCCGAGGAGCAAAAGAACGCCGTAATAAGAAGTAGAGATATTTACCAGAGCGAACTAACGAAACAGGGCTTTGATCAGATCACCACGGAAATAACCAAGGCGCCTGAGTACTGGAATGCCGAGGAGTACCACCAGCGCTACCTTGAGAAGAATCCGAATGGATATGACTGTCACGCAACTACGGGTATCGCATTTCCAAGTGCGCTCTTGCGGAATTGATAGGTAAATGATGAGCGACTATCCACATCAGGTCAATGAAGAAGAACTAAAGACGCGCGTAGATAATCTATCGTTTAACGTTTTGCGGCGCGCAGCAACCGAGGCGCCATTCACTGGAGAATATACTGACGAAGAGAGCATTGGTGTTTATCGATGCAAAGCCTGTTCTGCCGAGTTATTTCGAAGTGAGCACAAGTTTCACTCTGGTTGTGGCTGGCCTTCGTTCTATCAACCAGGTGATGATGCTGCAGTTGAGTTGATACCTGATCATTCTCTTGGCCGCGTCCGCACCGAAGTCCGATGCGCCAATTGCGGGTCACATTTAGGCCATGTCTTCGATGGTGAGGGATATCAAACGCCCACAGATCAGCGGTGGTGTATCAACTCGGTCTCTTTAGTACTTGAGAAGAAGTAACGCTCCGCTGCTCCCGCCCTGCCATACCCTAGGCTTACGGTTCATTGGACTGGACCTGCACGCTCTTAATAAGGAGAAACCACAATGACCTCAGGCTCTGTTTGGCTCATCACCATTGGGGCTCTGATGGCAGTCGTGCTCTTTGATCTCCTGCTTGCTATCAAGCGGAGGAACCAACAAACCTCTACAAAAGAAGCGGCGCTGTGGACAATTTTCTATGTCATCGCTGCAATCATCTTTGGGTGGAGCCTTGGGTTTTGGGAGGGAACTCGCGAGCGTTCTGAGTTCTTTGCCGGTTGGCTCACGGAGTATTCGCTCTCCGTCGACAATGTCTTCGTTTTCATCATCATCCTTGCGCGACTAAAAATCAGTAAGGAGCGCGCACAGCTCGTCCTACTCATTGGAATCATCCTCGCGCTTGCATTGCGCGGTATTTTCATCGCCGCGGGAGCTGCGCTGATCCATCGTTTTGTTGCAATCTTCTTCCTCTTCGGCGCGTTCTTGCTCTACACCGCATGGCATCTTGCGAAGGACGAAGATGAGAGTAATGACTGGCAAGAATCTCGTTTAATCAAAAGTCTTGCTGCAAGAGGAGCAACGCCATTCACTATTGCACTTGTTGCCGTAGGAACAACCGATCTGCTCTTTGCGCTTGATTCAATTCCAGCGATTTTTGGCCTCACGAAAGATCCCTACATAGTCTTTACAGCGAACGCCTTCGCGCTTATGGGGTTACGACAGCTCTACTTCTTACTTGGAGATTTCCTCAATCGCCTCATTTATCTCTCCAAAGGTTTGGCAATTGTGTTGGGCTTTATTGGGGTAAAACTGATTATCGAAGCGCTCCATGGAATTGGTGTTCATAAAATTGGCTCGTTTAAAATTCCGGAAGTCTCACTAGCGGTGAGCCTTGGCGTCATCATTGCCTCTTTGGCTGTCACTACATTAATTAGTCTTACTAAGTCGCAACAGAACGGGAAAGCGAAAGAATGAAGCCGATAGCAGTAGTAACGGGAGCAAGTAGTGGAATCGGAGCAGCAACCGCGCTCCTTCTCGCCAACAATGGTTTCCATGTGGTGGCTGTTGCCCGGCGCGCCGAACGATTAGCCGAGTTGGCGGCAAAGAACAGCGCAATTGAAACGTTGTTGATTGATGTGACCTCTGAGCAGGATGTTGCAGTGCTCACCAAACATTTGGCAGGCAAGCCCGTTGAGGTACTTGTCTGCAATGCCGGCGGGGCTTTTGATTTTGATACGGTGATTGACTCTGATCCCGAACTATGGATGAAGACTTACGATGTGAATGTCGTGGGATCGGTCCGTTGTATTAAGGGAATTGTGCCCATCATGTCGGCACATGGAAAAGGGCATGTCGTCATCATCACCTCAACCGCAGGGCAGATTGCGTACGAGAATGGCGGTTCATACGTAGCCGCTAAGCATGGCGAGGTCGCACTCGCTCGAACGCTTCGGTTGGAATTGAGTGGCCAGCCAGTTCGAGTCACCGAAATTGCTCCTGGAATGGTTAAGACAGATGAGTTTGCGCTCACGAGATTCTCTGGCGATGCCGAAAAGGCAGCAAAAATTTATGCTGGTGTCGCACAACCATTGACAGATTCAGATGTAGCCGAAGCTATTCGATGGAGCGTCATGCTGCCGGGGCATTTCAACATCGACTCAATGACGATTAGGCCAATTGCTCAGGCAGCGCAACATAAGGTGCATCGGGTGCAGTAGCAATGAGTAAAAAACTACCTATCGAGTCATTGTCTGCGCTTCGCCAGCGCAAAAGTACTAAGTGGCGAGAATACGACGCTGACGTCCTACCGCTTCCGGTGGCAGAGATGGATTATCCCGTTGCGGATTCGATCATTGATGCCGTAGCCGACATGATGCGTCGCTCTGATACTGGGTACCTCGGGAAATTCCCAGAGCTGGGCGAAGCTTTTTCAGGTTTTGCGCTCCGGCGATGGAATTGGCACGTCAATCCAGAGTCTGTTCGAATCGCGACTGATGTTGGGGTAGCCACAATAGAAATCTTGCGCACACTCGGCTCTGCCGGTGACCGCGTGGTCGTGATGCCGCCGGTCTACCCTGCTTTCTACAACTGGGTCAAAGAGATCCACTTTCCCATGGTCGAAGCGCCACTAATTAAGGATGGCGTGAGTTATTCCATTGATTGTGCCGCAGTAGAGCGAGAATTCGCTGCGGGCGCTAAGTTCTTCATCATTTCGAATCCGCATAATCCGCTCGGAATGATTTTCTCGGCCACCGATTTACGCGCAATAGCTACTCTGGCAGATAAATACAACGTGACGATCCTTAGCGATGAGATTCATGCGCCACTGACCTATTCGGGAAATACTTTTACTCCGTTTGCTACCGTCAGTGCAGAGGCGAAAGAGCGCGTCATCACGCTCACTTCTGCAAGCAAGTCTTGGAATCTTGCTGGCTTGAAGTGTTCAATTTTCTTTACGGAGAATCAAGAGCTTCACGAAAAGCTCGAACCGTTGGTAAAAGGAATCCGACATCGTGCATCGCTCATTGGTGCAGTCGGCCATGTGGCAGCTTTCTCACAGGCAGATGAGTGGCTAGATAGCGCGATTGCCACGATGGAGTCGAGCAATGCACTGCTACAAAAATACGTCGCACAGATGTGGCTGAATGTAAGAATTTCCCAACCAAAGAATAGCTACCTCTCTTGGATTGATTTTTCAGAGACGAGGCTTGGAGAAGATCCCGCTGTCGAGTTGCTAGAGAAAGCTCGAGTCTCTCTAAGTTCTGGTATTCCTTTTGGCGCTGGAGGCAAGCACCATGCTCGGTTGAATTTTGCGACCTCTGATGAGATTTTGGAAGCAGCGCTAGAGCGAATCACTCCTTGGCTTTAGTTATGCAACCAGATTTTGATGTTGTCGTCGTTGGTGGTGGTCACAACGGATTAGTAGCTGCTTCCTATCTTGCGAAAGCTGGGAAGAAAGTCGCGCTAGTCGAGGCTCGATCGAACCTGGGTGGCGCCTCGATTAGCTACCAGGCATTTCCTGACTTTCCGGTTCGACTCTCACGTTACTCATATCTTGTCTCGCTCTTTCCCGACCAAATCAAGCGAGATCTGAGCCTTACCTTTAGGACGCTTTCCAGAAAAGTCTCCTCATACACTCCGGTATCGCAAGATGGTCGCGATGTGGGGTTGTTAGTTGAACGAGCCCCTGGTCGCGCTACTGAAGAATCCTTCCGCAGCGTGACGGGAACAGATTCTGAATTTATTGCTTGGCGAGAGTTTTATGGAGAACTCGAGGGTTTGGCTAAATATCTCGCACCGACTCTTTTGCAACCGCTACAGGGTGAGAATGCCTGGAAAACTCAATTTGGCAATCTGGATTTATGGCGTGAAGTGTTTGAGCAGCCAATTGGGCGCACGGTTGCAGAGCGCTTCAAAGATGACATCGTTCGCGGCGTCGTTCTCACTGATGCTTTGGTAGGCACCTTCACCTCCGTTGATGATCTACAGGCAAACGCATGCTTTCTTTATCACATCATCGGAAACGGAACTGGAGAGTGGCGCGTTCCTGAAGGGGGCATGGGCGCACTCGCTGCAGAGTTAGAGCGAGTTGCGCGAGCATCAGGCGTCACGATTCATACCAACCAGCGCATAGACGCCATTAGCGGCGATGCGAGTGGGATTGAGGTACAAAGTGTTGATGGAGTGAAGTATTCCTGCCGCGATCTCGTCTGGTGTGCTGATGATCAATCGCTTGCTCGGCTGTTAAATGAAGTACCTCAAGAACGCCGAGATGGATCTCAGATAAAAATGAATATGCTCTTGAAAGAGTTGCCCCGATTGAAGAGCGGATTTGAACCAGCACAAGCGTTTGCCGGCACGTTCCACATCGATGAGAGTGCGATTCAGTTGGAATCGGCATATCAACTATCGCGCGCAGGATCGTTGCCACAGGTAATTCCTGCTGAGGTGTACTGCCACTCCCTGACTGATCCAACCATTGTTGGTAGCAGTGGTTTGCATACCCTCACCCTCTTTGCATTCCATACTCCTGCATCACTTTTCGATGGTGAGCGGCAGTTAACGACAGCCAAGGCAACCGAACGCATCATCGCTGGAATCAATACTTACCTAGCAACGCCACTCGAAGAGGTGCTCGCTTACGACGCTCAAGGTCGCGCATGTTTAGAAGTAAAAAGTCCTCTGGATCTCGAAGATGAGATTGATCTTCCTCGGGGAAATATCTTTCATGGAGATCTCACGATGCCGTTTGCACATTCGTTGCCTGAAGGCAGTTGGGGGAGCGAGACATCACGCCCAAACATATTTATTGGAGGAGCCAGTGCGGTTCGTGGTGGTGGCGTAAGTGGCATTGCCGGACATAACGCAGCTTTTGCCATCATCGGTAAGAGATAATTTCCAGTACGATTTGGCTATGACGGCCCAGAATCAACCACTCCATCCTGAGACAGAGGTTGTGCTCAGAGGACGTCCAGAACGTGAGCCAGGCGGAGCCATCATTGGTGGCATCTCGGTTAGTACTACTTTCCGCGCTGGCGGTGAGTACATTTATGGTCGTTCTGATAATGACACTTGGAAGGATCTTGAGGCAGTTCTTGGAGCGTTGGAAGCCGGTAGGGCTCTAGTTTTCTCCTCGGGGATGTCTGCAATCTCGGCTACCTTCGACTTGCTCCCACCTAAGGGCGTCATCGTTGCGCCAAGTTCGGGATATATGAATACCTCCGTGCAACTGCGCAAACTAGAGGCTAATGGACGATTAATTATTCGTTGGGTTGATATCACAGATACCGAATCGGTTGTTCGTGCACTTGATGGCGCCGCAATGCTCTTCTTCGAATCTCCAGTTAATCCATTACTCGATGT
>CAZZFG010000022.1:0-10407 GCA_964653345.1 uncultured Bifidobacterium sp.
AGACCCATTAGTCCCACTCCAATCCACCACGACGCCATACGTAGGTGTATGCGACGAAAACAGTGAGGATGAACAAGAACATTTCAACGATTCCAAATAGCCCAAGCTGGTCGAATGAGACCGCCCACGGATATAGGAAAACAATCTCAATATCGAAAATAATAAAGAGCATCGCGGTTAAGAAGTACTTGATCGGAAAGCGTCCGCCCCCAGCAGCCGGTGGCGTTGGTTCGATACCGCACTCATACGCCTCCGCCTTCGCGCGGTTATAACGACGCGGCCCAGTCAGGAATCCGGCGACTACGGAGATCACTGCGAAGCCAAAGCCAATAGCCCCGATTGCGAGAATCGGAACATATGGATTCATCGCTCCCCCTTGAGCCTTACCCGTTTTGACGCGTTTAGGTCAGAGCCAGATAGCGCCGTCTCCTTCAAATCTTACGGGGCATTCTCCCTCAGGATTACCGCCTCCGAGTGTTATCTGACCCACCCTTTCAAGCACTTTCAGGCCCCTTGTACGCGGAGTGAATGGCCACAATCCCACCAGTGCGGTTCTGCCACGCGACGCTGCCCCAGCCAGCCTGGCTAATGATCTCGGCGAGCGCGGATTGGTTTGGCCACGCCTCAATTGACTCGGCGAGATAGGTGTAGGCATCTGGATTCGAGGAGAAGGCTCGGGCCAGTGGTGGGAGCACTCGCATCAGATACCGGAAATAGATAGTTCGAAAGAGGCGATTGGTTGGGTGTGAGAACTCGCACACTACCAAGCGCCCACCTGGCGCGCAGACGCGATACGCCTCAGCTAATGCTCGCGCGGTGTTAGCGACATTTCGCAGGCCAAAAGAGATTGTGACGACATCGAAGGAGTTATCTGCGAATGGGAGCGCGAGATTATCCGCTGCGATGAAGGGGAGCTCAGGTTCGCGACGTGCTCCTGCCTCCAGCATGCCCAATGAAAAATCAGAGGCGAATGCGTTCGCTCCAGCTGCCGCAAGTGGCGCCGTAGATGAACCTGTTCCAGCAGCACAGTCAAGAATTCGCATGCCAGGACGAGGTGCGATCGTGCTCACGACAACTTTTCGCCACGCTTTAGTCCGACCAAGGCTGAGTAGATCATTGAGAAAGTCGTAGCGCTTGGCCACCTGGTCAAACATGGCAGCGACATCCTTGGGCGACTTGTCAAGCCGAGCACGTACCATGGAGTACATCTTTATGGTGTGTACGCTCAGATGCCAATCGAACTACATGTCCCACCGAAGGAGGCAGAACTGTGACCTCAATCCCTGCAGCCCCCCACTCACTGCGCGCTGCGATTTTCCCGAAGAGCACCTTGCTCACCAACAGCGCCCTCGCCCTTGGAGGCGTCGCTTTCTTGGCAGCGATGGCACAGATCGCTCTGCCAATCCCCGGATCGCCAGTGCCCGTAACTGGTCAAACGCTAGGCGCACTACTTATTGGTGCCAGTTATGGTCGCGCACTGGGTGCGACGACCTTCGCGCTCTACCTTGGAATAGGCATCGCTGGCGCACCAGTCTTCTCTCAACAAGGACATGGACTAGCGAAGTTTGTTGGACCAACTGGTGGTTATCTCGTAGGAATGTTCCTTGCAACAGTTGTCTTAAGTTTTCTTGCTTCAAAGAAGTGGGATAAGAAGTTGCCTACCGCGTTACTTGCCATGTTGGTTGGACAGGTAATTATCTTTACACCAGGTTTACTCTGGTTACAGCATGCCACTGGCAAAGATTGGTCATGGACGATTAATGCTGGACTTACCCCATTTATATTTGGTGAAGCGCTTAAGCTTGCAATTGCAGCAACTGCTCTCCCAACGATATGGCGAGTGGTGGATAAGCGCCGTTCGTGAATTCAACATCTATACACACCATTGAAGTCAGCGAATCGCAGAATTTATTCTCGCTACTTCCGGATAGTTCTGCCCTTGCGTGGGTTCGTGGTGGTGATGGGTTAATTGGTTGGGGCGAATTCGATCGTCTCGAGGTCGCTGGCGCAGATCGATTTGAAAAGATCCGACTCTGGTGGCGTGAGCGCTGCGCGCACTTCACGATTCATGATGAAGTGAAGAAGTTCGGCACTGGTCCACTACTTTTTCTCTCTGGAACATTCGATGCAGATGAAGTAAGTATCGCAATTATTCCAAAAGTGCTCGTTGGCCAACGTAATGGTCGTACGTGGATCACATGGTTTGGTGATGAAAGCGCACCTGAATTGCACCCTGGAGCAAAACCAGAGGCGCCGTTGAATCTCAGTTGGGCCGGCGGCACAATCTCGCCTGCACAATGGGAAATTAACGTTGGAAAAGCGTTGGCAAAAATACATAGCGGTGAAATTTCAAAAGTAGTTCTTGCGCGTGATCTAGTTGCGCAATCTGATCTGCCTTTTGATTCTCGGCACGTTATGGAAAAGCTTGCCGAGAATTACAGTTCAACATGGATTTTCTCAGTTGCTAATCTCGTTGGCGCAACCCCCGAACTACTTGTTCGATTAAATAAAGGATTAGTCACCTCACGAATTCTTGCTGGAACTATTCAACGCACTGGCGATGATGAACGCGACTTAGCGTTAGCTGCCTCACTCGCTCGATCATCTAAGGATCTTGAAGAGCATGAGTATGCGGTTGATTCGGTCGCGCAGACCCTTGCACCCTTCTGTTCATCTACGAATGTGCCGGAGACGCCATTCGTGTTGCACCTTTCCAATGTCATGCATCTTGCAACTGATGTTACGGGCGTACTCACCGATTCACTTGCGCCGGCAGATCTATTTACTGTTGTCCGTGAATTGCACCCATCCGCTGCCGTCTGTGGCACCCCCCGACCTGCTGCGCAACGTGTGATTAAGGAGATTGAGAATATGTCGCGCGGTCGATATGCCGGACCTGTCGGCTGGATTGATAGTAAAGGCGAGGGGGAAATTGGCATCGCCCTTCGTTGCGCGCAGATTAATCCTGAAAACCCACGAGAGATTCGGTTATTTGCTGGGTGTGGCATCGTGCAAGGTTCAGATCCTGCAAAAGAATATGCAGAAAGTCAGGCGAAACTTCTACCAATTAGAGAAGCGCTAGAGAGCGCGTAATCTCTTTTAATAACTCAGCATTAGCTTTTCGATCTGGCATATACGCCACAATCACGCGAATCCCCTCGCCACTTCTTGCTAGTTGTGCAATAAGCGCCTCTTGAGTTCGTACCCCGACCGCTGGAATACCGTAACTCTCTGCAATCGCGACGAGATCGCGCCCATGCGGAGTTCCGAAGATCTTTTCAAAGCCTGGGACTTCGCTCTGCGGCAAAGTTGAGAAGATCCCACCACCATCATTTGAAATCACAATAAAGGTGAGATTGGGTTTAATTTCTTCTGGTCCCAGTAACAACCCATTTATGTCATGAAGGAAAGCTAAGTCGCCCACGATTGCATAAGTGCGCTTACGTGCTAAGGCGATTCCACATGCGGTTGAGATGTTCCCATCGATTCCCGCTAGACCTCGATTGGCAAAAGTTTCTATGCCAATTCGTGGCGTTACAAATGCTTCGATGTCACGAATCGGACGCGACGATGCAATAAAGAACGTCGAATCCGAAGGTAGCTCTTGCACTGTTGCCACCACTGCAGTTGGTTCAGACCATTGCGGCAGAAGTCCTGGTAGTCGCTGTGAAATCTTCTCAGCGAGGTTGGTGAATTTTGCACTCCACGAAGCATCGCGCTGGATTGCGCTCTGTTTATCCAACATCGGAAGGGTTAGATGGAGTTCATCACCTTCACGTTCGATATCAATCTCGTCAGTACGGGAATCGACCACCACCACGCGCTCAGCAAGTGCGAGATATGCGCTCACTGCGCGCGTTAAGGTCAATCGCCCAATCACCATTGCTATTTGCGGCTTGAGCTCACTCCTGCGCTTCTCATCGGCGAGAAGAAGTGACGCGTGCGCTACAACATTGATACCTACCAGCGGGTCTTCACTTAAAATCGGCCAACCGAGCGCATCTGACAATGTTGAAATATCTGATGGCGCAATGCCAGCTCGATCGTGCCCCAGGAGGATGACGCCATGAGGGTGATAGCTCTGTAGCGGTTGTGCTTTATATTCTTGCGGAGCGATAGGTGCTATCTCTTGATCAAGAGGCTCACTCCACTCAAGCGCACCCACTAATGGTTCATCGAATTCCACATTGATATGCGCAGGGCTCTTCCTTGATACGCACTTGGAAATCGCTTCACGCCACACGCGCACTTGGCCAATTTCATTTCCTAGCGCAGAAATATTCACAGTGTGTGAAACGGCTGCCGAAAACATTCCCAACTGCATAGTTGTTTGATTTGCTCCGGTCTGCCACAAGCGCGCAGGGCGATCCGCTGTGATTGCAATCAATGGACATTGGCTATGGTGCGCTTCAAGTAGCGCAGGATAGAAATTTGCAGCAGCGCTACCGCTGGTGCAGATTACTGGGGTTGGTAGACCTGTTGCTTTCGCAATTCCCAGAGCGAGAAAAGCAGCACTTCGTTCATCAATACGAGTATGTAACCGAATTCGTTTGAGTTCAGCTGCTCGCCACAGAGCCATTGTCAGCGGGGCATTTCGCGAACCTGGGGAGATGACTGCATCGCGCACTCCAGAGCGAATAAGTTGATCAACTATTACCTCACCCAAGACTGGAGAGGGTGTGTAATTTGACTCAGTCATATCGACTCCTCTCGCTCATTTTTTCTCTGCAAACTCTCGAACGCGCTCCTAATGCGATTATGCCACCAATCAATTCGCTCTTGTGGAAGTCGGAATTTAGCGACTGCATCCTGATCAACGTCAATCTGTTCAACAGATACCGCTCCATTTTTTGGAAGTAAAGAATTCTTGGCTATATCTCCATCAAGTAGCGCCGCAGTACCAAGGCCACAAATGACATCTTCTGCATGATGAGCTGCAAGTGCGATACCTGCTGATAATCCCACGCTACTTTCTAGCGCAGAAGAAATAACTACCGGCTTATCTAAATGTGCGATGATGTTCAAAGCGCGAGTGATTCCACCCAAAGGCGCAACTTTCACAATCACTACATCAGCGACTTTATTAATCTCCCTTATATCTTCACCTAATCGAAGATTCTCATCAATTGCAATTGGGAAAGGGAGCGATAACGCACCGTTTTCAGCAAGTGATGCACATGGTTGCTCTACATATTCAATGTGATGTCCATATTTGTTATACAGAGCTAGTAAAAATTCTTGCGCTTGGTGAATCGAGAATAATCCATTGGCATCTAATCGAAGTCGTGCGTCGGGAATAATCCGAAATACTTCTGCGATTCGCTCATCATCATTAGCGGTGCCGATCTTCACTTTAACTGTTGTCGATCCTGGAAACCAGGAGAGCACTTCACCTACTTGCTCAACTGCAACTTCTGGGAGCGTGGCATTTACTAAGACCCGATTACGTAATGGTTTCGGAAAGTCATGATTAGTTGCTTCGAGCGCCGCCTGAAGCCAGAGCGAATCTCGCTCTGTTGAATAATCTGCGAAAGGCGAGAATTCACCCCACCGTTTTTCGCCTCTAATCAGCGCAATCTCTCGAACTCGCACGCCACGGAAATTAGTCCGGGTAGGAATTCCAATTACCTCTACGCGAGAGAGTAATTCGCTGAGTTGCATCGCTATGGGCGCTTTGGAAAACGACCAAAATTAGGTGGACGTTTCTCCTGGAAGGCATTCCTTCCCTCTTGACCCTCTTCAGTTAAATAAAAGAGAAGCGTTGCATCGCCAGCGAGTTGTTGGACGCCAGCTAGGCCATCATCTGCGGCATTAAGTCCTGCTTTGAGAAGTCGTAATGCAAGCGGTGAATGGCGCAACATTTCGCGCGCCCACGAAACAGTCTCTGCTTCCAACTCCGCCACAGGAACGACTGTATTAACCAATCCCATGTCAAGAGCCTCATTCGCATCGTATTGACGACACATGAACCAAATCTCGCGGGCCTTCTTCTGACCAATGTGTGCAGCTAGAAGACCTGCGCCGTATCCACCATCAAACGAACCAACCATTGGACCTGTCTGGCCAAACTTTGCGTTGTCAGCAGCAACAGTGATGTCGCAAACAACGTGCAATACATGCCCGCCTCCGATTGCCCAACCAGCAACCATAGCAATCACAGGCTTTGGAGTTCGACGAATCTGAATTTGTAGATCTAATACGTTAAGTCGTCCGATCCCTTTCTTGCCAAGAGAATCACTGCCGATATAACCATCGTCCCCGCGAACCATTACGTCGCCACCAGAACAAAAAGCTTCAGTGCCTGCACCAGTGAAGATAATGACGCCAACGCTGTCATCGTCACGTGCGATGTTGAACGCCTCTTGAAGTTGCGCAAGCGTTTCAGGACGAAATGCGTTCCGGACCTCGGGGCGATTAATTGTTATCTTTGCAATTCCCTCAGCGCGCTCATAAAGGATGTCGCTGTACTCCCCGATCCGTTCCCACTTAGGGATTTCCCGGCTACCAGGCTCTCTTTTAATCGGTTTACTCACAGGCGATAGCCTAGAGGCGTGAGAAATGTTGAGCGAATCGACCCCTTAGCGGTTGAACCCTTGCGGCTGCGCGATGCGCTCGTAAGCGCTCTCGACGGCGGCCCTGCGCTCGCACTCACGCAGCTCCCTCTTGAACAGATTCCAGAGAGCGCCGCGCTTCTCATCGAAACGGGTGGCTCTACGGGAGCTCCGAAAGTAGTTGCCTTGAGCGCGTCTGCGCTAAAAATCAGCTCTTCATTGAGCAATAACGCTCTCGGCGCGAGTGGAAATGATCGCTGGGCACTCTCATTGCCACTCAACCACATCGCTGGCATAAATCAACTTCTCCGAGCAATTGATCTTGGAACAGATCCGGTTACCTCTGATGCGCAATTTATTTCAGTTGTTCCCACCCAACTATATCGAGCGCTCGAACAACAAGATGAATTTCTCGCAGAACTTAAACGTGCAAAGAAAGTTCTCATTGGTGGCGCGGCGATTCCAGATCAATTGATTGCGCGTGGAAAAGAAGTTGGCATTCAACTCATTACAAGTTACGGCATGACCGAGATGTGCGGTGGTTGCATTTATGATGGTAAAGCGCTCCCCGGTGTTGAAGTGAAAATAGAAGAGTCTGGAAGAATTGCGCTTAAAGGGCCAATGCGTGCGCTTTGTTACCTAAATAATGAACAAGCGAACAGTCAATCTTTTGTTAGTGACTGGTTTATCACAAGTGATTTTGGTGTTATCGATAAGGATAGCCTGCTCCACGTTCGTGGTAGGGCAGATGATGTCATCATCTCTGGTGGTGAGAAGATCTCGACACAAGAAGTACAACGAGTCGTGCAAATGCGATATCCCGATATTGAAATATATGTAGTAGGGATACCCGACTCAGAGTGGGGTCAATCGCTGCGATTAGTCTTGGCACATAAAGATTTCCAATCAGGTCGATCACAATCACCAGAATTCTCTCTGCAAGAATTAAGGAAACTTGTCGGAGAATCACTGGGCAAAGTAGCGGCACCACGCTCACTCCTACTACTCTCTGAGATACCACTCAAAGCCAATGGAAAGGCAGACTTGGTAGCACTTGCCGCTGCCAGCCCCACCGAGAAAATCGCAGAGAAGTTTTAAGCGATTCCGAGAGGAATACCGATAATGGCGACAACTAAGGAATGGATTAGCGGTGCACGACTGCGCACGCTTCCTGCTGCCATTGCGCCCGTAATTGTCGGTACCGCCCTAGCTGCGCCAAAACCAGTGTGGAGTAACGCTCTCTTCGCGCTCTTGGTTGCGCTGTCACTGCAAATTGGCGTCAATTTTTCAAATGATTATTCTGATGGAATTCGTGGCACTGATACCGATCGTGTTGGCCCAATGCGTTTGGTGGGAAGTGGCGTCGCAAAACCAAAGCATGTTCTTAGTGCGGCGTTGCTCTTCTTCTCATTGGCAGCAGTCTTCGGTCTCATTCTTGCGCTCCGTTCTTCGCTCTGGCTCATCGTTGTCGGATTGGTGTCAATACTCGCAGCGTGGGGATACACCGGCGGCAAACGTCCATACGGGTATCGAGCGCTTGGTGAAATTTCAGTTTTCATTTTCTTCGGCGTTGTTGCCGTGCTTGGCACCTATTTCGTACAAAGCGCGAAGATCACCACGCTTTCCATCGTGGCAGCAATACCTGTAGGGGCTCAAGCATGCGCAATCCTGGTCCTTAATAACCTCAGAGATAGAAATAAGGATGCGGAATCAGGTAAGCGAACTCTTGCCGTTCTCATGGGTGAGAAAGGAACGCGAATTCTCTTCGCAATCTTGGTCATTGGCAGCAATGTGATAGGTATTGCTACCGCTTTCGATAAAGCATGGTGTGCATTAACAGCCCTACTTTTGCCAATTGCACTTTATCTTGCAGCGACGGTCATCAAAGGTGCAGGTGGTCGAGATCTCATCGCACTGCTACAGCGCACCGCACTCTTTCAACTACTTTTTGCCCTTGTTTACGCAGCCGGATTTGCGCTCAGCGCCTAATCACAAACTCTTATATACTTCTCGCATGCTTCGCATACTTCTTCTCCTATCAATCGCAATCACTGTCTATGCTTTCGTTGACTGTGCGCGAACTCCCCAAGAAGAGGTTCAAAAACTTCCAAAGTGGGCATGGCTACTGCTGATAGTGCTCTTTAGCCCATCACCGATTGTGAGTATTGCCTGGTTGGTTATTGGCAGGCAGCGCGGCCGCGGCAATGGTGGACGAAAGCGCCCACCGCGCAAAATCATTCCACCAGACGATAATCCGGATTTCTTACGTAATCTCTAATCAGTATTTATAAACCTGAGTAAGTATGTTTTCCAGTACCCCAGATATTTACGTAAACATAATTGAAGAGGAAAGTTGATCCGGCAATCAAACATAGCCATGCCGCACGGCGACCTTTCCACCCTGCAGTAACCCGCGCATGTAGATACGCCGCATAGCCAACCCACGTAATAAAGGCCCACGTCTCTTTCGGATCCCAACCCCAATAACGGCCCCAGGCAGCTTCTGCCCAAATCGCGCCAGCAATAATCGCAAAAGTCCAAAGTGGAAATACCAGTGCAACTAATCGATATGAGAGCTGGTCGAGTGAATCAAGTTTTGGAAGTCGAGCTGCCCACAACGGACGCACACCTTCATTCTTCTGCTCGACTCGTTCCAGAATGAGATAGGCACCTGCTATGCAGTTAGCAAGTAAGAAGACGCCACCCGAAATGATTGCCGCCGATACATGGATGACTAACCATGTCGATTTAAGAGCCGGCACCAAGGGTGCGCTCGGTACATACAAGAGCGTGATTGCAGTGCCCAAAGTAAGCAGTGATGCAAACGAGATGAGAATTCCCAACCATTGCACATCAAATTTTATGGATGCAACGAGGTAAGCGAAAGTAAATGCAAGCGCGCCTGTTATGGAGAACTCATACATATTTCCCCACGGAACTCGCCCTGCGGAAATTGCCCGTGCCGCGACTGCAACAACGAGAATCAAGAAATAGAGAATGGTGAGCGCCTGCGCAACTCGCAGAACTTTGGCGCGGCGATTGATCGTGGTCTTCTCTTCTCCCACGCGAATCGACCATGCCAGTTCATAAGCAAAGGTTAAGAATGCAAATGCACATACCGCCATGCTTGCGTACACAAGGTCGTTAGAGAGAAATGCCCAATCGCTCTTCGACATCACTCACTCCCTTCGGTTTTATCGCTATTCGTATGAATAACGGTTCCCGTTTGCAGCGTTGCCGCCAACGCCCTGATTTCATTATCTAAACCAGGTGATCGCGTAAGCCCTGCAATATGGGCGATGGTATCTCCACCATTCTCACTCACGCGAACCCAAATCCGGTGGCGACGACCGAATAGTGATACAAGTAACCCAATAAGAATCAAAACTGCGCCAGCAAACGAATATGCCTTGCCGGGATCGCGAACTACTTGAAGATTGACCCAGGGTGTAAATCCGTCAAAAGTAATTGAACCAACACCTCCAGGTAACTCCCAGCGATCTCCAGGGCGCAATGCTGCCAACCCGATTTGTGTCAGCTTCTCGGTGTTTATTCGATAGACCGATTGCGGGATTCCAGAATCCAATCCGAGATCACCACTCCATGCAGCGAGATCAAGGAGCGGTTTTAACGGTTCCGGGTACGAGGAGAATCCGCCGCGCTCTTTTGTTCGCTCTGCAGTTGGCAAGAACTTTGCGACAAAGCCAAGTTGCGGATTCATATCTGGAACTTTTATCGCTCCGATTGACGTTAGATTCCCATCTTGCGGAAGGAATGGAATCGGACCGCGAAGTACGACCTCGCCCTCTTTATTTCGAACAGTGACTATGGGTGAATAACCGTTAGCTTGTAGGTA
>CAZZFG010000023.1:0-10404 GCA_964653345.1 uncultured Bifidobacterium sp.
GATTTACTCGCTTTACTCGAAGCCTTTTTCGCAGGTGCCATGGCCGAGAAGGGTAGCCCCTTTTTCCTCAAATTTCGCACTCTTTCGCAATCTGAGGGCGCTAAACTTCCTCCCATCCTCAGGGTTCGACATGACCTCGAGGCAACTGCGCCCGGATCGAGGCCATCACCTCGAGAGCAGAACGGAAGAAAGGCTTTGCACGAGAAGTCCCGTGCTATGCGGAGTAGAACCGATAGATGTCAGAAGTGATCGAAGCGCGAAAGACGCGCCCAGATAATGCAGGTGGTACCGCGGCTTCCCAAGAGTCGTCCTGCTCCTTGAATTCAGAAGATGAGCCAGGAGCGCGCCGCAGATGAATCAGTCAACCAACCCTCGCACCTATGAGGCCTTGCCAACGCATGTTGACCTACCCGCGATGGAACGTGAGATTCTCGAATTCTGGAAGCGCAGCCAAATCTTCGATAAAAGTATCGCAGCGCGAGATGTAGCCGGCGCGCAACAGTGGAGCTTCTACGAGGGTCCCCCAACAGCGAATGGCCTACCTGGTACTCATCACATCGAAGCGCGAGTATTTAAAGATGTCTTCCCTCGATTTCACACAATGAAAGGCAAGTACGTCCCCCGTCGTGCTGGTTGGGATTGTCACGGTCTGCCGGTCGAGCTTGCCGTAGAGAAAGAGCTTGGCTTCACCGGAAAACAAGATATCGAGAAGTATGGCGTCGCAGAATTCAATAAAAAATGTCGCGACTCAGTCTTACGTCATGTTGATGCATTTACCGAGATGACCGAACGAATGGGATTCTGGGTTGACTTCGATAAGGCGTATTGGACGATGTCGAGTGAGTACGTGGAGAGCGTGTGGTGGTCGCTGGCACAAATCTGGAAGAAAGGTTTGCTCGTCCAAGACCATCGCGTAGCGCCATACTGTCCACGGTGTGGCACTGGCCTCTCCGATCATGAACTTGCTCAAGGTTACGAGAACATCACAGATCCTTCGGTCTATGTGAAGTTTCCCATCACCTCAGGACCGTTTGAGAAGATTGGTGCGGCATTCCTTGTCTGGACGACTACCCCGTGGACGCTCGTGTCCAATACCGCAATCGCTGTTCACCCTGATGTCACCTACGTGTTAGCAGAGAGCGAGAACGAAAAACTCATCGTTGCCGAAGATTTGCTCAGTTCATTGGGCGATGGTTTCACTGTTACGCAAAAGATATCGGGACGAGAGCTTGAGCATACGAAGTATCACAGACCGTTTGATTGGGTTGAGATTCCTGATGCGCATTTTGTAGTACTCGCCGAATATGTGACAACAACAGATGGAACAGGACTTGTTCACCAATCCCCTGCATTTGGCGCCGACGATCTTCAAGTTTGCCGAAAATATAATCTCCCAGTTGTCAATCCGATCATGGGCGACGGCACATTCGAGAAATCTATTCCTTTGGTTGCTGGCATGTTCTTCAAAGAGGCAGATAAGCCTCTTGTCAAAGAGCTGAAATCTCATGGATTACTTTTCAAACAACAAAATTATGAGCATTCGTATCCTCATTGCTGGCGATGCCACACCCCGCTGATGTACTACGCGCAACCTTCGTGGTACATCCGCACCACTGCCATTAAAGATGCGCTACTACGCGAGAATGAAAAGACCGATTGGCACCCCAGCACCATCAAAACGGGACGTTACGGAGATTGGTTAGAGAACAATATTGATTGGGCGCTCTCCCGAAATAGATACTGGGGAACTCCGCTACCTATCTGGCGCTGCGAAAACGGACATATGATCTGTGTTGAATCACTAGCTGATCTTTCAAGCCGCGCAGGCAAAGACTATTCAGCGTTAGATCCACATCGCCCTTATGTTGATGATGTGATTATCGAATGTTCCGAGTGCAAAGCATCTATGACTCGAGTGCCCGAAGTGATTGATTGTTGGTACGACTCAGGTGCGATGCCCTTTGCCCAACTGGGTTATCCGCATAAACCGGGATCACAGGAAGAGCTCGCTGCCACTTATCCAGCAGATTTTATTTGCGAAGCGATTGATCAAACACGTGGCTGGTTCTATACCTTGATGACAATCGGAACACTTGTCTTCGATAAGTCCTCCTACAAAACAGTGCTCTGCCTTGGCCATATTCTTGATAAAGATGGTCGCAAAATGAGCAAGCATCTTGGCAACGTCCTTGAGCCAATTCCGCTCATGGATCGTCATGGCGCCGATGCCGTTCGCTGGTTCATGTTGGCAGCCGGCTCACCATGGTCTGCTCGTCGAGTGGGACACGATGCAATTAGCGAAGTAATTCGAAAATCGCTACTGACATATTGGAATACCGTCTCTTTCCTTACCTTGTATGGAAGCGTCGCTAATTTCGTTCCGACCGGAGAACTCCGCCTCGTTCACTCGCTAGATCGCTGGATAATCGCTGAGCTCAACCAAACCATCGCAACCGTTGATGGTGCGTTGCAGAACTTCGATTCACAAGAGGCAGGTCGCGCGCTCGCACACTTCATCGACGATCTCTCCAACTGGTACGTCCGCCGCTCTCGTCGGAGATTCTGGGATGGCGAAGTTGATGCCTTAGAGACGCTCCATCATTGCGTGGAGAAACTCACTCTCCTTATGGCACCGATGGTTCCGTTTATCTCAGAGCAGGTGTGGCAGAAGGTGCTGCGTCCAGTCGATAGTTCACTTCCGGAGTCGGTCCATCTCGCCGACTTCCCTACGCCAGAGGCGACGCTCATTGACCACGAATTGATCAACAAAGTGGCGACCACTCGAAGAATCGTCGAATTGGGACGTGCGGCACGTGCTACATCGCAAGTGAAGATCAGACAACCCTTAGGCAGAGCACTTGTTGCCGGATATTCACTTTTAGATAGTGAGCTGCAGGAGCAAATTGCTGATGAACTCAACGTGCATCGCATCGAAGATATCTCGCAGGTAGGTAGCGAATTAGTGACCTACGCTGTGAAGGCCAACTTCAGAAGTCTGGGTGCTCGTTATGGAGCAGCAGTCCAAGAAGTAGCGCAAGTAATTGCTGGATACGAGCCGGGCGAACTCGTCCGGGCAGTTCGTAGCGCAAATACAGGTGCTATCACAATCGGTGATTTTGAAATCTCCGCATCCGATCTTGTCATCACAGAAACTCCGAAATCGGGCTGGGCTGTTGCAAGTCACGATGGCGAATCAGTAGCTCTCGACCTAGAGCTCAATCCCGAGTTAATTACCGAAGGCTATATTCGAGAGATCATTCGTGTGATTCAAGAAGAGCGCAAACAAAGTGGTCTCCACGTCTCCGATCGAATTCACATCACATGGAACGGTGATGACGACATTATTCGTGCCTTCGAAGTTGGTGGAGTCGAAATTGGCGAAGAGGTATTGGCGCTATCAATTACCCGTAATGAGACGCTTGCGCTGCCACATAATGACTCGGGCGACGATCAATTACCGCTGATAATCGCCATCACAAAGGTATGAGGCGCTAGAGCAGTCGAGCGAACGGTATGAGTAGCGATACCAATAGAAAGACGGCTATGTAGGCAAGGTCAAAACTCACCGCACCCATCCGGATGGGTGGGATAAAACGCCTTGCAAAATTTAGTGGCGGATCAGTGATTGCATAAATCAACTCAACCAAGGCCAAGACTGGACCTTTCGGGCGCCAGTTTCTGGCGAACATGCGCACGTAGTCGAGGATTAATCTTCCGATAAGGATGTAAATGAATAGTTGCAGGATGGTAGCGAGAAGTGCACCGAAGGCGCTCATTGGACTTACTCAGCTCTGGTTGAAGAAGCTTGCTTCGGCAGCTGCGACTTTATCTTCAGCGCTTACCTTCACATTTGGTGGTGAGAGTAAGAATACTTTTGCGGTAACGCGTTCAATTGAGCCGCGATGGCCAAAGACCAAACCTGCGGCGAAGTCGACCAGACGCTTGGCATCTGCATCATCCATATCAGTGAGATTCATGATTACTGGCGTGTGATCGCGATAGTGCTCACCAATCATTCGCGCATCGTTATAACTATGTGGATGGAGCGTGATGATGCGATCGAGAACTGGCTCCTCTTTGTAAACAGGAACCACCGTCTCTACCGCACGAAATCGTGGTGCGGGCTCAGAGAGAACTGGTGCGCTCTCGGAGCGAGAACCAAAGAATCTGCTGCCACCGCTCTTTACCGCTGGAGCGACAGGGGTAACGGCCGAACGTGTAGGTGCTGGCGCTGTGTTTACCGGATTACTCTCGGAGGTAAGCGCATCGTCACTTCCATCATCAACAAGACCTAAATAGAGGGCAACTTTGCGAAGTGGGCTCGACATAATGGATAAATCTAGACCCCGTATGTTCGAGAACCCAGTATTGACGAGCCGATTCGAATATGTGTCGCACCACAGGCAATTGCCGGGATGAAGTCTCCACTCATGCCGGCCGAGATTTTCACCATCGCTGGTGAGAGTTGCTTGAGCTGATGAAAAACCTTGTGGAGCTCGATAAATGCGCTCTTCGGATCTCCAGCTAACGGTGCCACCCCCATGACCCCAGTAATGGCAATAGCCGGCAAACGACCTGCGCTCCGTTCGCTCTGGAAGTAGGTGAGCAACTCACGAGCGCCAGCCAGATCGATGCCGCCCCTGGCCGCGCTATCGCCCCGATATTCGGGATCTAAAGAGATTTGAATCAAGCATTCGAGGGTCCGCCCATTTCTCATTGCAGAATCTGAGAGCCCCTGGAGATATTTCTTATCGTCGACCGAATGCACTAGATGGGCCCACGATCCAATAGATGGCAATTTGTTTCTTTGCAACTGTCCCTGGAAGTGCCATCGAATATCGCTGTAGTCATCGGTCGTGGTGGCGGCGAAATGTTCAACTTTCGCACGCGCTTCCTGCTCTCGATTCTCACCAAAATCGCGAACTCCTAGATCGTAAAGCATTTCGATGTCGCGCACTGGAAAATTCTTAGTTACCACAATGAGCGTGATCTCAGATCGATCTCGACCAGCTTCGATAGCTGCCGCACGAACTTGCGTTTCTACTCGCGCAAGATTCTCTGCGATCTCCTCTTTACGATCCATGGACTACCACTCCCGCCTGACGTCCAGTAACGCGCTCGCGTCGAAAGGAGTAGTGATCCTTACTTTCATAGGTGCAAATGCCAGACCATTGTGCAGTAAGCACTTGTGTAGCGGATTGAGCTCGTACTATTCCAAGAATTGAATTCGGGATATCAAGTGCGCTGCGTGCTCCATTACTAGCAGAAGCGTTGACAGAGGGACGCACCACAAAACCCCGAGCATGGGCGCGCTGCGCTAGATCATCGCCTACTTCATAACAGGTACCGCAAATAGTTGGTCCGATCTGGACATCAAAAGGTTCGTTCGCCATCAGCGCAAGCGCCTTTTCGACAATCCCATCGAAAAGACCGCGCCAGCCAACGTGAATCGCAGCAACTGTTCTTCTGCCGATCAACAGCACAGGTGCGCAATCTGCCACGAGTACGGCAAGTCCGATACCAGGAGTTCTCGTGATTAATCCATCGCATTCATAAACCATGTTTGCATCGGATGCCCCGTCTATTTCAAGAATTGTTGAGCCGTGGACTTGGTTCATAAAAAATAACTGTTCCCGATGTACTGCTAGCGAATCTGCCAGAGCGCCACGATTGGCCAGGACCCGGTCACGATCATCTCCTACATGTACGGCCAGATTGTTCTCTTCGAAAGGGGGCAGGCTGGTGCCACGCGCAGGGAACTTCCGCGAGGTGAAGGTGTATCGACTCTCCACCTTTACTCCCTGCACTCCACTGTGTAATCCTTGGCGTACTCCTCGGTTACCCGCTTACGATCACTTGAGAAAATCAGGTACATCTAATTCGTCAACGGTGCCATCCTCTTCGAAGATGATGCGTTTTCTGGTCGCTCCACCACCGAGCGCGCTGCCGGCGGCGCCAGGCAACGTCGCAGCAACTTCGACTGGGTCGTTCTTCTCGCGCACCGGAGTAACCGGAGTTTCGATAACCGGCACCTCTATTTTTGTGGGCTCACCACTTTCGAAACCAGCAGCAATCACAGTAACTCGCACTTCGTCGCCTAAAGCATCGTCGATTACGGTGCCGTAGATGATGTTGGCATCAGGGTGCGCTGAGGCTGCAACCAATTCAGCAGCCTCGCTAATTTCAAAGAGGCCGAGATCGGAACCACCTGCGATGGAGAGCAGGACGCCATGAGCACCATCGATTGACGCTTCAAGGAGCGGACTTGCAATCGCTGATTCAGCTGCGCGCGTTGCTCGATTTTCTCCTCGAGCAGAACCAATTCCCATTAGCGCGGAGCCAGCGCCATACATAACAGAGCGCACATCTGCAAAATCAAGGTTGATTAGACCAGGAGTCGTGATGAGGTCAGTGATTCCCTGAACGCCAGCTAAGAGAACTTGATCGGCGCTCTTAAACGCTTCGAGCGCAGTGATTGTTCGATCAGATATTGAGAGCAATCGATCGTTCGGGATGACGATTAAGGTGTCCACCTCTTTGCGCAGCGAAGAGATGCCCTCTTCAGCTTGAGTTGCACGGCGTTTTCCTTCAAAAGTAAATGGTCGCGTGACAACACCAACTGTTAGCGCACCCAATTCGCGTGCTATTCGGGCCACGATAGGAGCGCCACCCGTTCCTGTGCCGCCACCTTCACCCGCGGTAACGAAAACCATGTCAGCGCCGCGGAGTACCTCTTTAATTTCCTCTTCATGATCGGCAGCAGCTTGACGTCCAACATCTGGTGATGCACCAGCACCTAATCCACGAGTAACTGCTCTACCAATATCTAATTTCACATCTGCATCGCTCATTAGCAAAGCTTGTGCATCTGTATTTATCGCGATGAACTCAACGCCCTTTAATCCGACATCAATCATTCGATTGACAGCGTTAACCCCACCGCCACCAATACCAACAACTTTTATCACTGCAAGATAATTTTGCGGGGTTACCACAGTCACGCCTTTCGACAGGAGATAACCCTCATTCTCTACTTGAGAGTGAGCGCTACCTCAAAACTTGGCGAGAAGGTAGAGGTATTCCTCCCACTCCACAAACACCAACACGTTTTTTATTTACTGTGTCGCGAAAAAGATTGCCGGTCAACGAACTGTAGGCGTCAGTGGCGTGGCAATATCGATGAATCGAGCCTTTTTATTCTCGGGAGCAACGAGCAGCGCCTGTAACACAGTGAGTTTCGCCTCTTGATCTCCGGCGCTCCCCCAAAGGATTTTCAGTCCGCCACGGAGTTGGAGCGTGATGGATGCCTTGCTTGGTAACTCGATTCTCTCCACGCGCTTTCGAATTTTCTTTGGTAACGCGTCAAAGATCGTCATGGCATCGTCGACGAATCGTCGGTCACCTGCAATGACGGGAATCCCTTTTGGAGGTCGCGCAACTTCAACGAAAGTTACGCCGTTTCTATCTGCAAGGAGAAATTTTCCTTGATTTGTTACCAGCGCAACGTCAACTTGCCGCAAAGAGATGACAAGCTCGATAGTGTGAAGTGGTTTTCGATTGATCTCCACGCCCGCCACTTCAGGATACGCGCTGAGAGCTTCTGCAACATCTCCTGCATTTACTCGAGCCAATTTATCGCCTAATTCAATGCCACTTTTTCGAATAACCTTTTTGGAAGTTAACGTCTTAGCTCCTTTTAATCCAGAAACTTCAATGGAGCGAATCTCAAGAACGCTTGACCAGCCAAAGAGATATCCCAACACCCCAATCACAAGTATGGGGATGAGTAGCTTTTTAAATTTACCGTTCATTGATTGCCGAAATTATCTGTGGACCTAGCGAGGTCACATCCCCTGCCCCTAGGGTAAGAATGAGATCGCCTGATTGCGCATGCGCGATCGCAACATCGATAGCTTGCATCAAATTAGGTTCGAACAATGCCGTTCCACCCTGTGCGTTTATGGCATCAGCAATCACCGCGCTACTCGCCCCAGGGATTGGTTCTTCGCCAGCGCCATAAATGTCGAGTACAACCACCTGATCAGCTAAAGAGAGCGCATCTGCGAACTCTTGAGAGAAGGCCAACGTTCGTGAGTAGCGATGCGGCTGGAAGATAGCGATGACCCTGCCAACACTGCCAACACTGACACTGTTGCCGACGGCGAGACGAGCAGTGGCAATCGTTGCCTTTATCTCGGTTGGATGGTGAGCGTAATCATCGATAACTCGGATACCGCCAGCTTTTCCGCGGAGCTCGAATCGTCGACCTACCCCGGTGAAAGTTCCCAGAGCTGAAATTGCACCTTGCGCTGGCGCCCCCAGTAATAGCGCCATCGCTAATGCGCCTGCTGAATTCTCGATGTTATGTTCACCTGGAATTGCTAGTTTCACTTCACCCAAGGTTCTACCCTGCCACGTTGCCCGGTATACCGATGAATCGGCAGCAGTGTGGAGATGGGAGATTCGAAGATCGGCTCCATCGCTCTTTCCATATAAATATGTCTCAAGCCCTAGCGCTCGAGCGCGCTCTGCCAGCCGAGCGCTACCAGCATCATCTGCGCAGAGCACAACACCGCGAACCACTGTTGATAAGAGCGCTTCGAATGCGCTATTTATCGCCGCCTCATCAGCGAAGTGGTCTACATGATCCACCTCAACATTGGTGACGATTGCATAGTCAGGGTGATACTCGATAAACGAGCCATCAGATTCATCTGCCTCGACCACAAAGAACTCGCCTTGCCCGTGGTGTGAATTAGATCGAGAATCATGTGGAGTGCCGCCAATGGCAAAAGATGGATCTAATCCGAGATTCTGCAAGGTAATGGTCAGCATTGAGGTCGTAGTGGTCTTGCCGTGAGTACCCGCAACCGCAATAGATGTATATCCATCCAGAAGCGTCGCTAGCGCCTGAGCCCGACTAAGTACTGAAATGCCGCGTTCTCGTGCAGCCTTAAGCTCTGGATTTGATTCTTTAATCGCGCTCGACATAACGACTGTTTGAGCGTTGTCGAGATTAGCAGCATCATGTCCGATGCAAATTCTTCCTCCTCGAAGCGATAATGCTTCGAGCGTTGTCGAATTCTTGATATCAGATCCCGATATCTCCATGCCACGGTCGATGCAGATTCGTGCAATTCCACTCATGCCCGCACCACCGATGCCGATGAAATGCACTGGTGGATTTAATACTTTACGAGTATTCGAATTCCGCATGGCGCTAAGCAGTTCGCTTCATTCCACGTTTACGTTCGCTGCCAAGTAGGTAAATATTCTGAGCAAGCACCTCTGCGGCTGACTGTCGTTCAGAGGCTCTGACATAACCCTCTCTCTCGAGCTCTTCAATTGCTGACAAAAGTGCTTCTCGAGAGAGCAATGCATTCTCAATGATTTGAACTCCCCCTCGTTTGGCTAGCGCTCGCGCATTAAGAAGTTGTTCACCATTTCCAATTGCTAGTGGAACCAAAACTGCAGGTAGAGCGCTCGCATCAATCTCGGCACATGTGCCAGCGCCACTACGTGCGACAACCAGATCTGCAGCAAGATATGCCTGGTCCATCTCCTCAATATAGGGCAAGGGGTGATAACTCTTGTTGCTCGGCGGCAGTGAATTACCAGCTCCTACTGCATGCAGAATCTGGAAACCTCGACTGATTAATTCGTTGAGCGATTGTGCGATTACCTCGTTAACTTTTGCAGCGCCAAGCGAGCCGCCAAAAATCAGAATGGTTTTTCGATCGACATCAAGGCCAAAGTGCGCGCGAGCTGCAGCTCTTTGATCGTGGCGCTCGCTAGAACTTAATTTCGCGATGGCAGATATCGATTGTCGAATCGGCAATCCAATGGCATTCGCCTCATTCCAACCGGGAATGGGAAAATTAGAAAAGGCTTGAGTTGCAAACACTTTTCCTAATCGATTTCCCAGCCCTGGCAAAGCATTGGCTTCATGTATCACCAATGGCGTCCCGGTAAGTTTGGCCGCGCAATAAGCAGGTAGCGCTACATAACCACCGTAGCCCACAACAACATCTACATCAGAGCGTTTTATGACCTTTCTAGTTTTTGATACAGCAACAATCAACCGTGGCAAAAAAGTAATCAAATTACCATTGAGCTTTCGTGGGAAATCAGTTTTTGGAACGATCTCAAATGTTGCGCGAGCGTGTTTGAGTAGTGGCAACTCTGCTCCACTCTTGGTCGCCAAATAGATTGCACGTAGTTGCTCGAACTCGGAACCTCTAAGCATCGAGCGCAATTGCTCTTCGGTTGCCATGGCTGGCAGTAAGTGTCCCGCCGTTCCACCACCTGCAAAGAGAACGGTGAGTTGTTTCATATTCACAGACCTCACAGACCTCACCGACCGCGCCAGACTAATAGCTTTGGGCGCGCATCAAAGTAGCTCTT
>CAZZFG010000024.1:0-10099 GCA_964653345.1 uncultured Bifidobacterium sp.
GAGCCTTCCATAGCGCGACTAAACCCCATGGAATTTCGGCACCAGGCATAGTTCCGACAATCCCAATCGGATAGGTATCCATGAGATCTGCGCCGCCTTGACCTTCAAACACCCGTGCTCTCGCGTTACTTGCATCTTTTAATTGTTGCAAGCGTGGTGCCACTGGCTTGGCTTCTGGTTTGAATTGCACACGCTCTTCACCATATTTATCGATGAGATCTACGTATAGCGAAATTTCTAGGGGATGACCAACATAGTTACTCGCATCTTGCACGATTACAGGAATTGAAACGCTCTCAATGATTGAGATGTAGTAATTAGCAATCTCGCTGGAAAGCGGAGCGAATGCACTTGGTGGAGTTGCCATGACTGCAGCCGCGCCATCTTCCTCTGCCCACTTTGCTAATTGTGTTGCGATCTTTGTGCTCTCGGCTCCAACGCTCGTTACGAGTGGAACACGTCCGTTAGCGGATGCGATAACGCTCTGCGCTAGTTCTCGTCGTTCGTGGGCAGCAAGGCGGAGTACCTCAGAGACCATAGCAAGGACAAAGCCATCAACTTTGGTGTCAATCAGCCAATCAATCTCTTTCTTTAATACGTCATGATCGATGGAGTCATCAGACGCGAAAGGGGTCGAAATTACTGTGAAGACACCGTGTAGATTCGCTTTCATCATTTTCCTATTCCTGCGGTAAGGCCAGCGACAAGTTGGCGCTGGAAAATAAGGTAAACCAATATGGCTGGTAATGCACTAACAAGCGAGCCGGCGAGCAACACCGGAATATCTGTTGTTCTTCCTGCCGAGAGTGCGCCGAGGCCAACGGTAATGGTTCTTTTGACTGGATCCTGCAAAAAGAGAAGCCCCACTAGCAAATCGCACCAAATCTGTATGAACTGGAGGACTACAACTGTTGCAATTGCTGGGAAGGCTAATGGAAGAGCAATTCTGCGAAATACGCCACGATAGTTAAGTCCATCAACAATCGATGCTTCTATTATTTCGTCGGGTATTCCTCGGAAATATGAGGTCATAAGAAAAGTACCAAACGGGGTGCCTAGCGCCGCATACATGAGTATCGCTCCCCAATAGCCGTTCAACAGATTCAATTTACTGATATTTACGTAAGCAGGAATGATAATGGAATGTAGCGGGATTAACATCGCGCCAACAATCCCTAAGAAGAAATAGGGGGTTCCTCGAAAAGATAATTTTGCTAGGCCGAATCCTGCGAAAGTACTAAAAATTAAGATTATTAAGATAGCACTAAGGCAAACAAAAATTGAATTAAATAGTTGTTGTCCAATAGGCATGACCGAAAATAATTTTTCCCACGATGCTAACGAATGTCCAGGTGCACCTAAGAATTGCTCTTTAGATTTGAAGGACTGCTCAATCATAAATGTGAATGGGTAAAACATTATGAGAGCGAGCACACTCATTGATATAAATGTGAATACTTTACGAAAGTTCATCATTCTTTGCTCCGGGTGATTGCTAACTGAGCAGCACCTAAGCCAGCCATGATGACGAATAAAATGAAGCCCAGCATTGCGCCCGCTCCAAAATCACCTTTGGCGAATGCGCTCTGGTAGACAAAGAATTCCAACGTCGTGGTACCAAAACCTGGACCACCACCAGTCATCACAAAAATCAAGCTAAACAGAGCAGTAAATGCGCTAATGATTGTAATGATGAATGAGAATTGTATAAATCTTTTGAGTTGTGGAAGTGTGATACTTCTAAAGATTCTGAAATTGTCAGCACCGTCGATGCGAGCGGCTTCATTTAGCGAGACATCTAGATTGGCCATACCTGTAAGAAAAATCATGGTATTCGTACCAACCATGGAATAAATGAAAGTGATAGCTACTGCCAAAAGCGCTCCATGTTCCGAAGAGAGTAAATCTGTGCGAATGAAACCAAGCCCAATAGCTTTTAATAACTGATTCAGCACGCCTTCTTGAGCAAATACTCTTATTGCAACCATTCCTATAACTACCCACGAGATAGCCGTTGGCAGGAAGTAAACAGATCGAAAGAATTTCCATCCTGCGACTTTTTCGTTGAGAAGAAATGCGATGCCCATTGGGATAAGAATCGCTATTGGTACAGCGAGCAGAAGTAGGGCGTTGTTCTGCATCACACGCCAAAAAATCGGGTTCTTGAATTCATTGATAAATGTTGACGGTCCAATCCAAGTTGTCGTAAGTCCATTCCATTTAGTCATGGAGTAGTAAAAAGCTTGAATGATGGGAATTCCCAGAAAAATAGCGACAAATATGAGAGTGGGCGTGCCAAAGAGGATGCCAGATCGGGCTCGTTCTCGACTCAAAGCGCTTTTATTACGCGCCACCTTCAGTGTTGTCATGTGATAGATGAGAAGCCCCCACTCCTACGCAAAGTAAGAGTGGCAAGAGTGGTAAGAGTGGGGGATCTTCTTGTACTCCTTTTACTTGTAGCTGTCGCTCTTATTGTCAGCTGGGATTTGGTCCCATACCTGCTTTAGCTGTGCAAGTCCCTTGGAAGGAGAGGTCTTGCCAGCCAGAATCGAAGGAATGATCTTGTTACCAGCGTCAACAACGTCACCTTGAATCACGTTATCGAGCATTGGGTACTTGATGAATCCTTGATCAGCGAAGCCAAGCATCTGTTGGTTGACTGGATTCGACGTGGTCGATCCAGTTCGGTTTGGAATAAGACCAGCTCCATCGATGACCTTCGCACCCTCTTCACTTGTCATGAAGGTGAGGAAATCAACTGCAGCATCTTTGGATTTCGCATATGACGTGAGAGCAAATCCTTGGCCAGCAAATTCAACAACGCCATTGATCTTAGAATCTGAGAACGGTGGCACAAATGCTGCAACCTTGTCACCAAGTTTATCGGTGAACTTCTTCGTATCCCAAGTGCCATCGATGATCATTGCGGCCTTCTCGTTCAAGAAGTCCTCGACATTATCAGTTTTGGTCAAGATGTCAGAGTTGGTGCATCCCTTTGACTTGAGAGCTGCATACTTCGAATAGGCATCGACATTTGCTTTTGAATCCCAAGCATTCTTGCCGTTGTAAAGATCTCGGAGCCCTTCAGGTCCCGTAGTTTGACCAATTGCGATATAACTAGAGTCGTACCATGGATAGTAAAGCGCGCCAAGACTTTGACCGCCATTTCCATAGACGATTGGCGTGTATCCGGCAGATTTAAGTTTTCCGCAAGCAGCATAGAGTTCCGACCAATTGGTAGGAACAGCTGCAACTCCGGCCTTTTCGAAGGCACTCTTGTTGTAGAAGCCAATGTAAAACTGGCGATCAAGTGGAACTACATATGGACCATTAGCCAAGTCGAAATTATCTGATGACCATTCGAGTGAACCTTGTGAAGCAAGCGCATCATCTGCAACAAGTCCCTTGAGGTTAGTTAAATATTCCTTGTATTTAAGAGCAAAAAGACCAGTCCACATAAGAACAAGATCTGGGCCACTCTTTGATACCGCGGCAGCTTGGAGTAGCGAGAAGTAGTTATCGCCAGGCTGGCTCACGAGATTAAAAGTCACATTTGGATGCGCAGCTGTGTAAGCATCAGTTAGCGCTTTGGTAGCTTCAGCATTTTGGGTATCACCTAGGTTGTGCCAGATGGTAACCGTGACAGGGTCTGCAGAGGCAGCAGCAGAGTCTGAGGCGGCAGGAGCTGCCTCATTACTAGATGATGAGCAACCAGCTAATGCAAGCGCTGCAACAACAATGAGCGCCCATAGTGATTTCTTCTTCACTTGATACTTCCTTCCATTATTAGATGTAATCGCCGTTGCACTAGTAGTAAAGGTCATGATCGACCGACTACGGGTGGAACGAACCTGCGATGCGCCGGCGTTGGTGCTCGCAGGAAATCAAGATCACAACCAAGATCTGGTTGAGTCACATGTTGTTGATAAAGCAGCGGCCAGCCCCGCAAGTGTTCGCTAGTAAATCCCTTCCATTTTGCGCGACGATCAGCTAATTCTTGGTCGCTCAATCGGACGTTAACTGTTCGTTTCTCGACATCGAGTTCAATGATGTCGCCATTTTCAATCAACGCGAGCGGCCCACCGACCGCAGCTTCGGGAGAGACGTGCAGGAGGCACACACCAAAAGATGTCCCTGACATCCGCGAATCAGTAATGCGGATCATGTCTTTGATTCCTGCTTCGGCAAGTTTCTTTGGAATAGGGATCATTCCCCATTCCGGCATTCCGGGTACTCCTACTGCACCACAGCCGCGCAGAATCAAGACAGAATCTTTTGTCACGGGAAGTTCAGGGTCTTCTAGCTTCTCGCGCATCTCTGCGTAACCTTCAAAGATAAATGCAGGACCTTGATGTGTAAATAATTCAGGTGATGCTGCAGATACTTTGAGCAAAGTTCCATTTGGTGCGAGATTTCCTTTGAGTAGGACGAATGCTCCATCATCTCGAAGTGGCGATTGCGCATCCCGCATAGCCGCATTAGATATTACTTTTTCTGCAATCTGAGTACGCCATGGTTTGCCCAAAACATTTACCTGATCAAGCTCCATGTGTTTCTCAATGCGCTTGAGTAATTGCGGCAGACCTCCTGCCGCATGGAAATCTTGAATTAGGAATCTTCCTGAAGGCTCGACGTCGGCAAGCACAGGAATACCCGCCCCGAGTGAGTTGATGTCATCGACTGTGATCTCGCCACCTATACGCCCAGCACACGCAAAAATGTGGACTAGTGCATTCGTTGAGCCACCGATGGCGTGCAGTACGCGGATGGCATTCCTGAATGAGGCTGGTGTAGCAATTTTGGAAGGTGTGAGATCTTCACGGACCATCTCTACGATTCTGCTGCCAGCCGCACGCGCTGATTGACGCCGCTCATCAGTGTTAGCTGGGATTGTGCCGCTACCAGGGAGCATGAATCCGAGCATCTCTGTCATGAGCGCAACCGAACTTGCAGTACCCATCGTGTTGCATGAACCTAAACCACAGCTCAAACACTCTTCGAATTCGCGCCACTCCTGATCAGACATTCGTCCTGCGCGCCAGTCGTCAAGTGCGCGCCAAAGATCAGTACCGGTACCAACTTTCTTGCCTTTGAAGAATGGAGCAGGTCGTGCGCCGGCGGTAACCATGATTGTTGGCAAGTTTGCGCTTAACGCTCCCATCAATGCACCTGGAACGCTCTTGTCACAATTTGCTAAAAGGACAACGCCATCTAGTGGGTAGGAGCGAAGATTCTCTTCAATCTCGATGGAGAGCAAATTCCGATAAAGCATCGCACTTGCTTTCATCAGATCTTCACCAAGAGAAGTCACAGGAAATGCAACCGGGAGTCCGCCTGCTGCGAGAATGCCTGCCTTCACATCATCAACGAGAGCGCGTAGTGGAAGGTTGCATGGGTTGAGATCACTCGAAGAATCGGCTATCCCGATGATGGGTTTGTCATTATTTGCGGGGACTTCGAGGCCAACTGATCTCATCACCACTCGATGTGAAACGGCCGTTTCATCATTTCCAGCGAACCACTCGCTACTTCGCATTCACGCGCCTTCCGGATGGTGTAATTAGGTCTTGCCGAACAGAGTTTGGAATAACTACCCTCTCCCTTCATAGTTCTTCTGTCAAGGCTTTGGATTGTGAGGTTCGAAATGGTCACCAAGGAGCGCTACAAAGTCGGTAGCGTCGCGCGCGCTCTCAAACTTGTTGATCTGATTGCTGCGGCACCACAAAGTGGGCTGACCTTAAGCGACCTCACGAAAGAACTCGGGGTGTCAAAGAGCACTGTTTTCGCACTTCTGCAAACGTTGATGGAAGCAGGGTATGTACGCCAGACAAAACCAGGGCCACGTTACTTACCTGGAATAGCTCTCGTTCGGCTTGGAGATTTAGCAGGCGGCCATTTGCCGGTTGGCGAAATTGCGCAACCGATCATTCACCGACTTTCGCGTCTTACTGGCTTAACTATCCGAGTATCAATTAACGATGGCGGTCACCCAGTTTTTGTTGCGCGCGTTGATGCACCGGGGAATATCAGATTCTTGACGCTCTTGGGATCTCGAGAACTACCACACGTTTCTTCCGCTGGGAAAGCGATGCTCGCCCAAATGAATGATGGCGAGATTGCACAAGTTATTGAACAAACAGGCTTGCCAAAGCGAACCAAGAACACTCGAACTGATCTCAGCGCTCTAATGAATGACATTCGACGAATTCGGGCGATTGGTTACGCAACTGATGATGAAGAAGATTGCGATGGAATTTTCTGTGTAGGCGCCGCATTCTTCGACCATAATGGACGTTGTGTCGGTGCGGTATCTGCCACAGGTATAAAGCGTGAACTCTCGCAACGTGCAGTTGATCAGTTAGGACGACAAGTAATAGAAGCTGCGCACGAAGTGACAATTGCTCTGGGAGGAAAAGTCCGGAAGCAAGCATGAAAGCTCTCCGGTGTATCGCTCCGCATGACGTCAGAATCGTCGAGGTAGCCCCACCTGAATTGGGGGAAGACCAGTTACTCATTAAGCCATTGGCATCAGGTATCTGCGGGACCGATCTAGAAATCATCGAAGGTGGTGTAGATCCTGCATATATAAGGTATCCGATCACCCTTGGCCATGAATGGGTTGGCGAGGTAATCGCGTTAGGTGCTGAAGTTTCTGGGCCAGAAATTGGTACTCGAGTTGTTGTAGAGGGCATCATCCCATGCCAAAGATGTCCCGAGTGCAAAAAAGGTTCTACAAATCGCTGTGCAACGTACGATGAGATTGGTTTCACGCGTGATGGAGCTGGAGCAGAGCTAATAGTTGTTCCAGCAAACCTGCATCATGTAATGAAAAATCGCGTATCAAATGAATCAGCTGCATTGGTTGAACCAGCCGCAGTTGTTTATCAAGGTTTGCTAAGAATTGCACCAGAAGATGGCGCAAAAGTCTTAGTAATTGGTGATGGAACTATCGGTTTGCTTGCTGTGACGCTATTAAAGAGTTTTTCACCAGCCAGCATAGATATGTTTGGTATTCGCCCTTCGCAAAGAGATCTCGCAATTCACGCCGGCGTATCTCATTTCATAACCGACAAAGATCTGCTCACAAAAGATTATGACTATGTTATTGAAGCAGCTGGCGCGATAGCCGCAGTCGAAATTGCATTATCGCAAGGCAAACGAGGTGCACATGTTCTACTCCTGGGGTATCCAGAGCAAGGGGCAACATTGCCATTGGGCATCCACGATTTAATTAACAACGACCTATCTATTTATGCATCGTTTAGCTATACGCAGCGCTCGTGGAAGTCAGTTGTAGATCTTTTGAACTCTGGCGAGCTAGACCTTTCGTTTATCGTCACACATCGGTTTCCACTTACAGAGTGGGCGGCAGCCCTGGAAACCCTGCGCTCGGCCAACTCTGGCGCGCGGGGGAAAGTTCTTCTTACCCTTAACGATGACTAGGATTTAGGACATGGCGCGCCGACCCGATGGGCAACTCACACATGAGGTCGATGGCGAAAAGGGACCACAAGATGCGTGTGGAATCTTTGGAGTCTGGGCTCCCGGCGAAGAAGTCGCCAAGCTAAGTTTTTATGGACTCTATGCGTTGCAACATCGTGGCCAAGAATCTGCAGGTATCGCCGTTAGCGATGGCGAACGAATTTTGGTTTACAAAGATATGGGCTTGGTTGCACAAGTTTTCACCGAGAATGACCTTGCAGTGCTTACCGGAAAGATTGCAATTGGGCATACTCGGTACTCCACAACTGGCTCGAGTAATTGGGCAAATGCACAGCCCACGCTACGTTCGACAGATAATGGCACGCTTGCGCTCGCACATAATGGCAACCTGACTAATACCGGCGACCTCGCTGAGAGGCTGCATAAGAGCACGTTGGATTCACAAAACCATCTTCATGCAACAACTGATACTGAAATCATGACTGCTCTCATCTCACTTGAGAAAAGCGGGAGCGTTGAAGCGAATGCGCTCTCCATCTTGCCAACGTTGCAAGGCGCGTTCTCACTTATTTTTATGGATGAGAACACTCTCTATGCCGCACGAGATCGACATGGCATCCGACCGCTTGTTATCGGCAAACTTGAAACTGGTTGGGTAGTAGCAAGTGAATCGGCAGCGCTAGATATCGTTGGCGCGAGTTTCATTCGTGAAGTCGAACCAGGTGAATTTATTGCAATTGATGAGGATGGTTTACGTTCGCATCACTGGACAACCCCAGAGCCGCGCGGTTGTATCTTTGAATATGTATATCTTGCTCGCCCAGATACGACAATTGCCGGGCAGAGCGTGCATCCGGTCCGTGTTGCAATTGGTGAGCGGCTCGCAGCAGAACATCCTGTTGAAGCAGACCTGGTGATTCCGGTACCAGAGTCAGGAACGCCAGCGGCGATTGGCTACGCAAAGTTCTCGAAGATTCCTTATGGCGCAGGGCTAGTCAAGAATTCATACGTTGGCAGAACATTTATTCAACCGAGCCAAACAATCCGACAACTTGGTATTAGGTTAAAACTCAATCCCCTTCGCGATGTAGTTGCTGGTAAGAAGATTGTCGTCGTCGACGATTCAATCGTGCGCGGAAACACGCAGCGCGCAATCGTCCGCATGCTTCGCGAGGCGGGGGCAAGCGAAATTCATGTGCGTATCTCGTCACCACCGGTGAAATGGCCTTGTTATTTCGGGATCGATTTCGCCACGCGCGCCGAGTTGATTGCCGCCGGGCTAGATACAGAAGAAATCCGTCGTTCCATCGGAGCTGATTCACTTGGGTATGTCTCGCTCGAAGGTCTAATTGAGGCGACAAATATCGCAGAATCAAAACTTTGCACAGCTTGTTTCACTGGTAAGTATCCAATGCCAATTCCGGAAGAGAGCAACAATCTCAAGCTGTTATTGGAAGAGGCATGAGCACATACGAGGCTGCTGGCGTAAGTATCGAAGCCGGCGATCGGGCCGTGGAATTAATGAAAGCGTCTATCGCCAAGACAAAACGCTCAGAGGTATATGGCGGAATTGGTGGTTTTGCGGGGCTCTTTGATGCAAGCGCACTGAAGAAATTTCAGCGGCCACTACTCGCTACGTCTACCGATGGTGTCGGCACTAAAACAGAGATCGCCCGACAACTTGGCATCTACGACACGATTGGTGAAGACCTTGTTGCGATGGTTGTTGATGATCTTGTCGTATGTGGTGCTGAACCGCTTTTCCTCACTGATTACATCGCAGTCGGAAAAGTGATTCCAGAACGAGTTGCAGAGTTAGTCTCTGGTATCGCAAACGGATGTGCAAAGGCACGCACTGCACTAATTGGTGGCGAGACCGCAGAGCACCCACAGCTACTTAAAGAAGATGAATTTGATATTGCAGGCGCGGCTACCGGAGTGGTTGAAGAGAGCAAACTACTGGGCGCAGATCGGGTGGCAATTGGCGATGTTGCGATTGCAATTTCAAGTAGCGGTGTACATGCAAATGGTTTTTCTTTAGTTCGACATATCATTAAAGAGAAGAAACTTTCGCTCGAGGCAGAGATACCAGAGCTCGGTCAAACGCTCGGCCAAGCGCTCCTTACCCCAACGACAATCTATGCAGCAGACCTTTTAGATCTCATTTCTGAGATTGACGTACATGCGATGGCACATATAACTGGTGGTGGTTTAGCAGCGAATACCGAACGAGTGCTGCCACCTTCGATGCACTTGACCATTGATCGTGCAACGTGGGAATTGCCGCCGCTATTTTCATATCTGCAGAGCGTCGGTTCAGTGCCGAGCGCTGATCTCGAACGGACTTTTAATTGCGGGGTGGGCATGGTGCTCCTTACTCCGGCGAAATCGGTTGGGGCGGCCCTAGCCCTCCTTCGCCGCCAGGGTCATCGCGCCTGGGAATTGGGGGAGGTCGCGCCGTCCGACGGCGCCCGCTTTGGGGTTAAATTGGAAGGCGCCTTCCAAAACCGATAATCTCTCCCCACGAAACTTAGGAAATCCAGGTAAAACCTGGAGGCGACAGGTAAGGGGGTCACGCCATGGGGCGCGGCCGAGCTAAAGCCAAACAGACGAGAGTCGCACGCGACCTCAAATACTCCTCTCAAGATATCGATGT
>CAZZFG010000025.1:0-4319 GCA_964653345.1 uncultured Bifidobacterium sp.
TAAATCTCAATGACAACGTCGTTGAAGGATTAGAGCTACTAGATCGCCCAGGGTTCAGCGTTCAATACCATCCCGAAGCTGCGGCAGGACCTCATGATGCTAGTTATCTATTTGATCGATTCTTAGATTTGATGTTGAAGACGAAAGGAAAGCGCTAATGCCAAGACGAAACGATATAAAAAGCGTCCTGGTCATTGGATCCGGTCCAATTGTTATCGGCCAAGCGTGCGAATTCGATTATTCAGGAACGCAAGCATGTCGAGTTCTTCGGGCCGAAGGACTTCGAGTCATCTTGATCAATTCGAACCCGGCAACAATCATGACTGATCCTGAGTTTGCAGACGCTACCTACATCGAACCTATTACTCCAGAATTCGTAACGAAGGTAATCGAAAAGGAACGCCCCGACGCCTTGCTGGCCACACTTGGCGGGCAAACGGCCCTTAATGCCGCAATTAAGTTGCATGAAGCGGGCGTGCTCGAGAAGTATGGTGTTCGTCTCATCGGAGCAAACGTCGACGCGATCAATAGGGGAGAGAATCGAGAGATTTTCAAAGAGATCGTTGCGAGTATCGGCGGCGAATCGGCACAATCGCAGATATGCCACACCATCGACGAGTGCTTGGTAGCTGCCGAGCGGTTTAATTATCCAGTTGTGGTTCGTCCATCGTTCACAATGGGCGGCCTGGGCTCTGGAATTGCAAAAGATGAATCAGAGCTACGAGAGATTGCTGGTGCGGGTTTGCGATATAGCCCAACCACCGAAGTTCTTATTGAAGAGTCCATCCTCGGGTGGAAAGAATTTGAATTAGAGATGATGCGAGATCACAAGGACAACGTAGTTGTGATCTGTTCAATCGAGAATTTTGATCCAATGGGAGTGCACACTGGTGATTCGATCACAGTGGCTCCGGCTCTGACGTTGACGGATGTGGAGTATCAAAAATTACGGAATCTTTCAATTGACATCATCCGTGCAGTGGGAGTAGATACCGGAGGCTGCAATATTCAGTTTGCCGTTAATCCAACCAACGGTCGAGTAGTAGTTATCGAAATGAATCCCCGAGTTTCCCGTTCGAGCGCCCTTGCATCAAAAGCTACGGGTTTCCCAATCGCCAAAATCGCCGCTAAGTTAGCGATTGGCTATTCTCTTGATGAGATTCAAAACGATATAACAAAGGAAACGCCAGCATCGTTCGAACCAACTCTTGATTACGTAGTTGTCAAGATTCCACGGTTTAATTTCGAGAAGTTTCCAGCCGCTGATCCGCGCCTGACCACAACCATGAAAAGCGTTGGTGAGGCTATGGCAATCGGTAGAAGTTTTCCAGAAGCGCTGCAGAAAGCGATGCGCTCACTTGAGAAAAAAGGTTTCTCCTTCGCGTTTGATGGCGATGGCGATATTGAGCGAGAACTGCAAGGCGCCGCTGTTGCTACAGAGATGAGGATTCACCATGTGCAACGAGCGCTTTATCTCGGCGCATCGGTTGCGCGAGTTCATGAGGTATCAAAGATCGATCCGTGGTTCCTCGATCAGATCTCGCAGATTAATGAGATGGCGAGAGATTTGGCCCAACCCGGTGAATTGACCAGGGATATGTTGCGAGAGGCAAAGCGTTTGGGATTTAGCGACAAGCAGATTGCTGACATAGTTGGTTTGTTAGAGGCAGATATTCGTCGCAAACGAGATAGTTTTGACATTCACCCGGTCTATAAAACCGTTGACACCTGTGCGGCGGAATTTAAAGCGTTAACTCCATACCATTACTCCAGCTATGAAGAAGAGAGTGAAGTTGAACCAAGAACGAAACCGGCTGTCCTGATCCTAGGCAGTGGGCCGAATCGAATTGGTCAAGGCGTTGAATTTGATTACTCCTGCGTGCATGCCGCATTCGCACTGAAGGAGATGGATTTCGAGACAATCATGGTGAATTGCAACCCAGAGACGGTTTCAACTGATTATGACACTGCTGATCGACTCTATTTCGAACCGCTAACCTTTGAAGATGTCATGGAGATCTATCGCGCGGAGCTAGCGGTGGGCCCGGTTGCTGGCGTGATTGTTCAATTAGGCGGGCAAACTCCATTAGGTTTGGCGAAATCGTTGCAAGATGCAGGAGTGCCCATAGTTGGTACAAGTCCAGAATCAATTGATATAGCCGAAGATCGTGGTGAGTTTGGAGCGCTGCTAGAACGAGAGCAACTGCGCGCACCAGAATTCGGCCTTGCCTATTCGTTTAAAGACGCAGCATCCATTGCTCAGCGAGTTGGTTACCCCGTTCTAGTTCGCCCTTCATATGTGCTGGGAGGGCGAGGTATGGAAATTGTTTATGACGATGCAGCCCTAGAAAGCTACATCTCTCGAGCAACAGAGATAAGCCCAGATCACCCAGTGCTTGTTGATAGATTTTTGGATCACGCTACGGAGCTCGACGTCGATGCGCTATTCGATGGAAAAGAGCTCTTCTTAGCCGGTGTTATGGAACATATTGAGGAGGCGGGAATTCACTCTGGTGACTCGGCCTGCGTACTTCCGCCTGTCGATCTATCGGCGAGTGAATTGACGGAAATTCGCTCTGCTACAGAGAAGATTGCTCGCGGAATTGGTGTTCTTGGTCTTGTAAATATTCAATTCGCCATCGAAAGTGGAACGTTGTACGTATTGGAAGCGAACCCAAGAGCTTCCCGGACAGTGCCATTTGTGAGCAAGGCTATTGGAGTTGCGCTTGCGAAAGCTGCAGCGCAAATCTCACTAGGAAAGAGCATTGCATCACTTCGTGAGGAGGGAGCGTTGCCTCACGATGGAGATGGCATTGCTCGAGGAATTAGCGTCAAAGAGGCAGTGCTCCCATGGAACCGTTTTAGAAAGCGGGATGGTAGTGGCGTCGATGCGTTACTTGGGCCAGAGATGCGCTCCACTGGTGAGGTCATGGGGCGTGACACCACATTTGGTAGAGCATTCTCGAAGAGCCAGAGCGCGGCATTAGGAGCGCTTCCTAATTCTGGGGCTATCTTCGTTTCATTTGCAGACCGCGACAAGGCGGAGGGAATTGTTGGCGCCAAGAAATTAGCGGAGGCTGGCTATGAGTTGTACGCAACTACAGGTACAGCCAAAGCTCTTGCAGAAAAGGGAATTGTGGTGCACAACGTACGGAAATTCTCCGAGGGGACTGGTCCGCAAGGCGAGAGCACTGCCCTTGATCTCATCGAATCTGGAACGGTTGCGCTCGTAGTAAATACTCCATTTGGATCCGGTCCTCGGGAAGATGGTTGGCGAATTCGCACCTCAGCGGTTGCGCGAGGAATTCCGATCATCACCACAATCTCAGGATTAAACGCTGCCGCAGAGGCGATGGTGGCGCAACGCGAAGGTGGTTTCACCGTCACCTCATTACAAGAGTGGTTACGGTAAGTGCCATGGGACATTCAGTTGGCATCAATCCGGATGTAACGCAGAATGAGTGCGAGGTTATCTCCAACAAGAAAGTTGGCGCTTACCACCACATCACGTTAGCGGCACCTGCAATAGCAGAGCACGCTAAGCCAGGAAATTTTGTGGGCATAAGCGTCGGCGACATGAGAAGTTCTATGCTTTTGCGCCGTTCGTTCGCCATTTATCAAACCGTTCCGCGCGGACCCTTTGGCGGAACACTTGAAATTATTGTTGCACCGCACGGAGCAGGTAGTACATGGATAACCCAACGTGCCCCGCATGAGAAGTTAGATGTGGTCGGTCCGCTCGGAAATGCATTCAAGATTCCCAAAGATCCGGTACGTGCACTATTGGTGGGTGGCGGCTACGGCTCAGCTCCACTCTTCGCTCTTGCAGAAACTTTGCGACAGAAGAACTCCAGAGTGGAGATGGCAATCGGCGCGGCGAGCGCGGATCGAATTTTTGCACCCGTAGAAGGTAAACGCTCAGTGCACTCTCTCATGATTGCTACTGAGGACGGTTCAATGGGCACTAAGGGAAGAGTTACTGACCTCTTCGATAACTCCCTCTCCGCAATAGATATTGTTTATGCCTGCGGTCCCATGGCAATGCTCAAGGCGCTGTCAGATATCGGTGCTCGTGCAGGCGTACTTGTTCAATGTGCAGTCGAAGAATCTATGGCGTGTGGCATTGGTCTATGCATGACGTGTGTCTTGCCTGTGCGGGATAAAGATGGCGTCGTCAAGATGCTCCGGTCATGTATCGAAGGTCCTATATTCGATGGATCAGATGTGCAGTGGGATGGAATAGGAACAATTCCTCCTGGAACGTACGGGGCGCCTCGATGAGCGGATTAGATTTTTCTACCGTCATTGGTCAAGCGGTT
>CAZZFG010000025.1:4419-8125 GCA_964653345.1 uncultured Bifidobacterium sp.
GGGTTAGTTTTTGCGTGCGATAGAAATTCTGCGCGCGAAGTTATAGAGGCGGTGAAGCGAAGCGTAGGTAATACTCTTCCAATCATCGCAAAACTCTCTCCCGATGTGACTGACATAGTCTCCATTGCTGAGGAAGTGGTTGCAGCGGGCGCCGATGGTTTGGCGATGATCAATACATTGTTAGGAATGGTGATCAATACCGAAACGATGCGACCACAACTTGCCAATAAAACTGGTGGCCTCTCGGGACCGGCAATTCGGCCAGTAGCAGTACGTGCAATCTTTCAAGTGCATCGTGCGCTTCCTGAAGTACCCATCGTGGGGATGGGGGGAGTGCTCACTGGTAATGATGCATTCGAGTTAGTTCTCGCTGGTGCCAGCGCGATCTCGGTGGGCACCGCAACTTTCCATGATCCTTCCGCTCCAGTTCGAATCAAACGCGAGCTTGAGGCGCTTTTGTTGGCACGAGGATTTACTCGATTTGCAGATGCCGTTGGCTACGCCCATAGAGGCGAGAAATGAGAGCGCCTATCGTTCTTGCTGTCGACACCACCGACATTGAGCGCGCACGTGACTGGGTGCAAGCAACAAGGCAGTCAATCAGCATCATCAAACTTGGATTAGAGTTTTTTCTTGCGCACGGCCAATCAGGTATCACGTATGTCCGAGAAGTTGCACCGGAGCTTGAGCTCTTCCTAGATTTGAAATTGCATGACATTCCAAACACGGTTGCGGGAGCAACGCGAGCAATCGCGGAATTGAAACCGGATTACCTGACAGTCCATGCATCAGGTGGTGCGAACATGGTTTCGGCGGCGGCAGCCGAACTTCCGCAAGGAAAAATTACCGCCGTAACTTTGCTCACCTCGTTATCTGAAGCAGAGGTAGCGGATCTGGGTATAACTGGTACTCCTGGTGAGATAGTCGTGAGATGGGCTCAAGCAGCAGTGGCAGCAGGCGCTCGAGCGATCGTGGCATCTCCACATGAAGTGCAGAGTTTGCGCGTGAGTTTGCCGCAAGAAATCACGCTGATCACTCCTGGCGTTCGTCCAAGTGGTTCTGCCAAAGGGGATCAATCGCGGGTGGCAACGCCAGAAGAAGCTACTTCTTGGGGAGCAAATTTCGTAGTGATTGGTCGACCGATAACCTCAGGGTCAACGCTCAAAGAGATTGCAGAGAACGCAGCACGCATCGCATCATCATTTTGAAGATGCCATCAGGAGCACGACCGGCTAACTTTTGGGTATGGAGTTACCTCGTCTGACAGATAGCGAGCGAGCGGCAGCGCTCGAACGAGCGGCGCAAGCACGAAAAGTTCGCGCACAGGTGAAAGCTGAGCTTAAAAGCGGCAAACGCACTCTTGAAGAAGTTATTGCGTTGGGAAAGAGCGATGAATTCATCGGGAAGATGAAGGTGAGCGCTTTAATTGAATCCCTCCCAGGGGTAGGCAAGGTTCGCGCTCTAGCAGTGATGGAGAAGGTTGGTATCGCGGCTAGTCGCCGAATTCGGGGATTAGGAATCCATCAAACGCGTGATTTATTGGCGGAGTTCCAACTACGCTAGGCGCGTGAATTTGATCGTGCTCTCTGGCCCTGGTGGCGTTGGAAAGTCGACTGTCTCTGAATTTCTACGTAGGAACTGCCCTGATATTTGGGTAAGCGTCTCTGCTACCACCCGCGCTCCGCGGGTTGGCGAAATAGATGGAGTTGATTACTTCTTCCGCTCCGAAGAGGAATTTAAGGAACAGATAGCCAGGGGAGAGTTCCTTGAGTGGGCCCATTTCGCTGATAACTATTACGGCACCCCAAAGAATGCGGTGGTAGCGCAGATCGGGGCAGGCAAATCGGTGCTGCTGGAGATTGAGATTTCCGGAGCTCGCCAAGTTCGATCTGCCAGCGAGGAGGCCTACTTGGTCTTTCTCGCTCCGCCGTCAATTGCGGAATTGGAGCGCCGGTTATTGGGTCGAGGGACAGAATCCCCTGAACGGGCCGCACAGCGCCTTGAGCTCGCCCAGGAGGAGATGGCTCAGAGCCACTGGTTCGATGAGGTCTTGGTCAATACCTCAGTCGAAGAGGTGGCCGCCCGGCTGATAACCTTGGCCTCCCAACCGCGCTAGCTCTACCCACGAGCGCAACAGGCGCCATTTCTGGAGGCAGAGCCATGATCCACAGCGACGGCATCACCAATCCGCCGATTGACGACCTATTGGCAAAGAGTGGGTCGAAGTACAGCTTGGTACTTTTCTCTGCGAAACGGGCGCGTCAGATCAATGCTTACTATTCGCAGTTGAGCGAAGGTCTACTGGAATATGTTGGACCATTGGTTGAAACTCATGTTCATGAAAAACCACTATCTATCGCGCTACGTGAGATTAACGGCGGATTGCTCACGCTCGAATCTCTAGAGAGCGCTGATTCCACCGAGAACGCGTAACTCGTCGTAGTTCATACGCGATTCACTCATGTTTCCCCGAAAGATAACGTTAGGTGTAACTGGCGGCGTTGCCGCGTATAAAGCGTGCGAACTACTCCGTCGGTTACTTGATCGAGGTATCGATATCCAAGTCGTCCCTACGGAGAATGCACTGCGTTTTGTTGGCGCTGCAACATGGGAAGCGCTCTCTGGGAAGAAAGTGCACACATCACTTTGGGATGATGTGGCGGCCGGAGCCCATATTGAAATAGCGCGCGCAACTGAACTTTTACTCATCGCACCAGCAACAGCTGATTTTCTAGCGCGGCTAGCGCAAGGGCGCAGCGATGATTTGCTTAGTGCAACGGCGCTGACTGTGCAATGTCCGGTTGTGATTATTCCCGCCATGCATCACCAAATGTGGCGTAACGATGCGACGCAAGCCAATGTTGCAACGCTAAGAGGGCGTGGAATTTTTGTTATGGATCCCGTCGAAGGCCCATTGAATAATGGCGATGTCGGCGTTGGTCGATTCCCTGAGATTTTCGAGATTCTTGATTTCTTGGCTGAAAACAATCTATTGCGAAGCGACCTCTTCGGTAAGTCAGTTATTGTCACTGCCGGCGGTACGCGAGAGATGATTGATCCAGTTCGATATATTGGCAATCTATCTTCCGGCAAACAGGGGATTGCGATCGCCAAAGCTGCAGCAGCTCGTGGCGCACAAGTCACGTTGATTGCTGCAAATATTTCACCATCGCTACTTCCGCGAGATAAATCCATTTCTATTATTGAAGTGAGTTCAACAGCTGATCTCTCTCGGGAACTTGAGTTAGTTACAGATTTCGATCTGCTCTTTATGGCGGCAGCGGTATCTGACTATCGAGTTGCCGCAGTTAGCGAGAGTAAAATCAAACGAAGCGGATCGGATCTAACTCTCGAATTAGTAGAAAATCCTGATCTGCTCGCGACCTTTGCGGGTCGGTATCAGGAGCGCACACAACCCGATCATTCTCGCCGTGGCCTCATCGTTGGGTTTGCTGCAGAAAGCTCCATTGACCTCATTCAGGCTTCAGAGAAACTAGCCCGAAAAGGGGTTGATTTCCTCTTCGTTAATGACATCTCAAATCAATCCGTCTTTAACGCCCCATCAAATGGCGGACTACTGATTAGCAAATTCGGAGAGCAAGAACCCTTCCATTACCAAAGCAAAGACACGCTAAGCGATGCGCTCTTGGATGTAGTGGCAAAGGCGCTAAGTTAGCCCCGTGTCAAAGCGCCTATTTACCTCCGA
>CAZZFG010000025.1:8225-9604 GCA_964653345.1 uncultured Bifidobacterium sp.
ATCAGTCTCTCTCTAGGTAAACAATCACCCGATATTGCTCAAGGAGTAGATACCGCCCTCGAAGAGAGATCACATGAGTCAAGCGATCCACTCGACCGGCAAGGCGCGGGAGATCAGGGCTTGATGTTTGGATACGCCACTGATGAAACGCCCGAGCTAATGCCATTGCCTATTGCAATTTCTCATGCGCTCGCCCACGAATTGATGAAAGTTCGGAAAGCCGGAACGCTCAAGTATTTGCGTCCCGATGCAAAAACCCAGGTGACCGTTGAATACAACGGACACGTGGCCGAACGGCTCGACACGTTGGTGATCTCCACGCAACATGATCCTGAAGTGGATCTCGAACGCGAGTTGCCTGCTGATTTGAAGAAGCACGTTATCGATCCGGTTCTTGCGCGATATGAATTGTCAACGAAAGAGATGCGAATTTTGGTCAACCCAACAGGTCGATTTGTGCTTGGTGGACCAATGGGTGACGCAGGGCTTACTGGGCGAAAGATTATTGTCGATTCATACGGTGGGATGGCTCGCCATGGAGGCGGCGCCTTTAGTGGCAAAGATCCTTCCAAGGTGGATCGGTCAGCCGCATATGCGATGCGATGGGTCGCTAAAAACATAGTTGCTGCGCAATTAGCCAAACGCTGTGAAGTTCAAGTGGCATACGCAATTGGCAAAGCCCAACCAGTTGGACTCTTCGTGGAAACATTTGGCACCGAAAATATCGCCGTCGAAAAAATTCAAGATGCGGTCTCGGAGGTTTTCGATCTTCGGCCTGCGGCGATCATCAGGGACCTCAATCTCCTTCGTCCGATCTATCGGAAAACAAGTAACTATGGGCATTTTGGGCGCGAACTCCCTGAATTCACCTGGGAGCAACGCGATAGAGTGTCGCAATTGCGGAGCGCAACCGGACTCTAAAACTCTAGGCTCCCGCGTGCTGGTGAAGGGAGATGAGCTGAACCGAGCATGAATGAAAAAGTTGCCCCTTTACGTTTAAAACGCGAGAAAGTCATAGCGCCAGCACGACCTGCCGTTCAGGCCCGGAACTTACCGATAGCAAGCGTTCTGGTTGATACTGGCCTACTTCACCTTGACGATGAATTCGATTTCCTCGTCCCCGAAGAGTTATCAGATTCAGTTGTCCCAGGATCTCTCGTGTGGCTCACCTTCAACAGGAAACGCACTCAGGGCGTGGTCATTGCACGTAAAGCGAACTCCTCGTTTCAAGGGCAGATTCGTTTTTTATCCGAGTTGATTAAGCCATTTCCAGTTCTTGCCCCAGAAATACTTCAACTGGCGACTGAGATTAAACGCTACTACGGCGGGAATCGATGGGATGTCTTGCGATTTGCGCTCCCGGCGTTGTCCAAGAAATC
>CAZZFG010000026.1:0-9491 GCA_964653345.1 uncultured Bifidobacterium sp.
AAGATTTTTACGTCGGAAAACCCAATTCAGGTTCACCTCTTTTTGGAAATGAGAATAAAGGTAAGCCTTTGAGTGAAATCGCATTGATGCGTGATAGCAACACAGGTCATAACATCGAAACTCTCAAAGAGTATCTGGCTTGGCTCATGACGCTAGGAGATAAAGCCCAAGCGCTACCAACCGCTTGGTCGATTCAGACCATGAGCAATTATCAGGTTTCAGGAGAACTTCAAGCATGTCTCAATAAAATAGATTCGCTCGCAGGAATTGTCACCACAAATGCTGCGGAATATCTCGATGGTCCACCATCGTTCGAGAAGAGCACCCGCACCTTGGATTACAAAGTTGCTGCAACGCATTATGAACCAGATGGCAAGACGGTTTTCAAGGGAACGTACGACCTGGTGATGAGTTCTACAGTGGCGCGATGTATTTATGGTTTTACGAATGCCCCTGTAAGTGCAATGGTATCTATAACATCTGATGATGGTTCAAGTAATGCTGCCACCACGGTGGTCAAAGAATCAGCAGGTTGGCTATCACTTAGCGCTTATAACTTCACTTACTCATCGCCAGTGATTCGAATCAAATTATCAGGGACAGCAATAACGCCGAAGCTAATCCCGGTAAAAGCAACTACTAAGAAGATCACATGCGTCAAGGGCAAGATTGTTAAATTGGTTGCATCCACGAAATGTCCTACCGGATATTCAAAGCTAAAGTAACTACTTCTTTTTCCAACCAGTTGGGCAATTTGGCTTTGGAGCAATAATTTTCTTGACTTGCTTACCTTTAATGCACGTCACGGTATAACTCTTAGAGGCAGGCGCAGCTTTCCCATTCTGATTTCCTGTGTTGAGTAGTGAATTTCCCTTTGGAATACCAGATAACTTAACGCGGAGAACGGGACTTGAGAAAGTGAATCCATATGCTCCAAGGTGCAGCCAGCCATCTTTCTCATTTAGGACAGTCGTTGATATCTGTTGTTCACCGCCACTTGGCGTTGTAACCGTCACTGAAGCAGAGAGTGGAGCATCGGTAAAGTTGTACAAACATCGCGCGGCATCCGAACGCATGAGTAGATCGTACGTTCCTTTATTTAGCGTTTTACCATCTGATTTAAAGTGTAAGCCAGCGACTTGGTAATTGAGTTGCTTGCCATCAAAATCGGGCGCCCCGGGCGAGTAAACCAGCGAATTAGTCATCACCAATCCAACGAGCCTTGTGTTATCCGTAAAACACTTGTTGGCGCCTACAACTGGCGGGATAGTCGAAAATGACCACGTGCTATGTTCTCCAGTGGATGTTTCGTTGAGCGCACCAGCAAGTTGTTTCACCCATTCAAGTGCAGCCGGGTTTCCTGCGTTAACACTGTTCCACTGAATACCATTATTAATGAAGTAACTTGGATTGGGTAGTTTATTAAACTGCTCTTCGCTCAGTGTGGCATTGAGTTCAGGAACTTGAACCGTCTCAGCTGAAACAGTTAATCGATTTTGATTTGCGTCATATTTATCAATTGCGATTGAGGCGCCCTTGAATCGCCCGTGCAGCCAACCAGTGATGGTGTTGGGCAGTCGAACTGTTAGCTGTGCTCTCTGTCCATCTACGAAGTCAGATCTTTGGCCACATGAGGTTCCAGATTGCCAAGAGGTGCACATACTGGATCGATTGCCATTGTTCGTACTCTCCAAATATGGCTCAATGACCGCGCTGACTTGGAAAACATAGAGTTTCTTCGTAGTCGATGAGGTAAAGCCATCAAGTAGAAGCTTTACCGCATAAGTATCAGTGCCACCCTTGTTTAATACCTTATCCACTTGCCACCGAGACGTTGCCGCTGCTTCGGGAATTCCACGTGCGCTATCAGCAGCGTATGTTCTGTCGGCGGTATACCCGATGAGCTTCCCATTTTGGAAAGGTGCGTCGGAGCTTTGTGAAACAGCCATTCCTTCAATGCAGTAATTAACGGTAGTTGTAGAGCAAACGGGTAGATATATTCGTAGGCTTAGGCCTGTCGGTTCTTGGCACGGGCCTACGTTCAGGGATTCGCAGAACTTTCGTGAAGGTAAATAATTAGTCGGTACATTATTGATGATGTCGCGTACCTGAGATTCCGGAATCGCATAAATCTCAGAAGCTCCGCTCACTCCCTCGGAAAATGAATCAACTATGAGAAAAGATCGTCCGTCGCTTGCCAGCGCTGACATAGTTGCAGGCGTTCCTGAGAGCACAAGAACGCTCCCAAGTAGCACCCCACCCCATTTTTTCTTATTCCTTAGCACCCTCTTATTCTGCGCCAAATCCGGGCAATCGGGAAGTAATTGGCGCGGACAGGAGCGAGAAGTCGCCCCTGACCGCTTGCCAGGCCGTCACGTTGGAACTTGACCACCATCTGACGACCTTCTCAGGAATATTTAATCTCAGTTCTCTACTATCTCTTATGTGCGTGGATCTTCCATCGCACAGGTAAGGCATATAAGGAGAGTACAAACGATGCGTAGTTCTAACCCTGTTCTTGGTCGCGCTTTTGGTAACAAACGTGGCTATGCAGCTTTTGAACCACGTTCCACAGATGCGTTAGAAGAGATGTATTCATCTCCAAGCGCGTCACCCCTACAAACTGGTCGAATGACGATGGATGATGTCGTTGCACGTACTGGTTTTCTTTTCACAATTCTTGTTGCAGTAGGTGCAGCTGCGTGGTTCTTCGATGTCGGATTCGGCGTCGCGATGATCGCACTACTTGCCGCGCTTGGGTTGTCACTGGTTATTTCTTTTTCAAAGACAGTACGCCCAGCTTTAGTCGTTACATATGCAGGCCTAGAAGGTTTGGCGATTGGCGCAATTAGCAACTTCTATAACGATGCATACCCAGGCATCGTTAGCCAAGCGGTCATTGGCACGCTTGCAGCTTTCGTTGGCGTACTAGCGCTTTATCGAAGCGGAAAGCTTCGTGCCACCCCGCAATTCACTCGAATTCTGATGGGTGCACTCATTGGTTACTTGGTACTTGGAATCGCAAGCCTCATCGCATCATTCGCTGGTGTAGGTGGCGGCTTTGGTTTCTATGGCGTAAGTGGAATCGGATTGCTCCTCGCAGCTGGCGGAGTTGTCTTGGCTTCACTATTTCTCGTGCTCGATTTCAATCAAATCGAAGAGGGAATACGTCAAGGAGTAGGCGAACAAGAATCATGGCGAGCAGCGTTTGGCCTCATGGTCACAATTGTCTGGCTCTACCTTGAGATCTTGCGTTTACTTGCAATTCTCCGTCGCGAATAATCACGACGTAGATTCGTAAAAAGGGCTGCACAGAAATGTGCAGCCCTTATTTTTTTCTGCATGATTTACGGTTCGTAAGGTGGTGGTAGATGTGACTTTCGAGTTTCTGGCAGATTGATTGCACGTAAGAGAATTGGAACTATCAAGAGAATTGCAACAAGAAAAGCCGCCTGGAAACTCTTTTGATCAGCGACAAAACCCATCGCTATAGGGCCGACAATAAAACCTAAATCGCTACTCATCTGCCACACCGCAACTACTCGTCCACTCTTACCTGTCATCACATCACCTACGAGCGCCGCAGGAGCGCTACTCAGGAACGAAGCACCTAGTCCTGCAAATGCCATGGCCAAAATGAAGCCCGCATAATTCTCAACGTAGGCAAAGATGATTAGCCCAACTACAGATACAAATGATCCAATGAGCAGACCTTGCCTTCGCCCCCGTGAATCGACGAACTTTCCTGCAGGTATCAGAGTTAACCCTTGGCAGATTGTGGCGGCAGCTAATCCAGCGCCAAGCGCTACCGGTCGTAATCCCAATCCTTCGGTGACATACAAGGGGACAAGTGAGATTCGCACGCTAGTAACGGCCCAGGCCAATCCAAATGCAGCGAGAAGCGCCGCTTGATATCCCGGAATCTTGATCGCATCTCTAATTAACATGGTGACATCTTCAGCCGCGTGAGTTTGCTTCTTTGCGCTATCAGATTTTGCGAGAAAAATAAGCGCTACCAAACCAGCAGAGGCTACGGTGAAAGAGTAAACAAAAAATGGCGCGCGCAACGAGAATTCAATCAACGCGCCACCGAAAAGTGGGCCACTGATAGAACCAAAAAGATAACCAGATTGAAAAGTAGATTGCGCTTGTCCACGTTGATCATCTGACACGACTCTAAGCAAAACTGTGGTGGCTGAGATAGTCCATACCGCTGAGCCAAAACCTCCTGCGCCTCTAAAGAAGAGTAATTGGAAATAGTTTTGCGAGAAGGCTGCAAGCAGCGCTGAGAAAGATACGATGAAAAGACCAATCGCCATCATCTTTTGAGCGCCAAATCGATCTACTAGTCGACCGCCAGCCAGCGCGGTACTAAATCGCGCAAATGCAAAGAGGCTAACTACGGCGCCGGCAGCAGCCTGTGATACTCCAAATGATCGCGCGAAAATTGGCGTTGCTGGAGCGATGAAGCCAAAACCGGCTGCGACGAGAAATGCTGCAGCAGCGAGAATCGGAACCTCACGTGGCATGTCGCGAAATGGCGTTTTCATCGCCTTTGAGGCTATCGTAGGAACGAGCGAGAATCCTAGGAGTTTGATGAGCGCGTCTATCATTGCGGAAAATTTGGTGAAAACGTATGGCGGAGATAAAACTGAGAACGCAGTTCGTGCACTCGATGGTTTATCCCTCACCGTTGAAGAGGGGACTGTTCTCTCGCTACTAGGGCCCAATGGCTCAGGTAAGACCACCACTGTTCGCGTCCTCTCCACGCTACTTCGCCCTGATTCCGGGCGTGCGAGCGTTGCTGGGATTGATGTGCTTGCACATCCTCAGCAGGTTCGAGAAATCATCGGCCTCTCTGGACAATATGCAGCGGTCGATGAGACGTTAACTGGCCGGGATAACTTGATTATGTTCGGCCGTCTTTATCACCTCTCTGGCCGAGGAGCTAAGGCGCGAGCTGAAGAATTACTTGAGAAGTTTTCGTTGACTGATGCAGCTAAGCGTCCGATTAAGACGTACTCCGGTGGCATGCGTCGACGACTTGATCTTGCTGCGTCATTGATTGTGAAGCCAAAAGTTCTCTTCTTGGATGAGCCAACTACTGGACTTGACCCACGCGGCCGACAAGAGATGTGGGAAGTCATCAACGAACTAGTAAAAGGTGGAGTAACGCTCTTATTGACCACGCAATATCTTGAGGAAGCAGATCAGCTTGCAGATGAGATCGTGGTCATAGATCAAGGCCATGTTATTGCCAAGGGAACTGCAGATTCATTGAAGAAAGATGTCGGGGGAGAACGCCTGGAGATATCTGTACCAGCCGAACATCTGGGCGAAGTGCGTCGAATAGTCGAGCGGGTAACACAAAGTGTGGCTGCTGAAGACTCAGGGGTTCATAAAATTTCTGTCGCCGCCCCAGGTGGTACTGCGACGTTGATAGAAACTCTTCGCGAATTAGATGCGGTTGGTATCCACCCATTGGATATCGCGCTTAAGCGACCTTCACTCGATGATGTCTTTATTGCGCTTACTGGTCATATTGCAGAAGAGAAGCTTGAGGCGGCAGCGAATGGAAAAGTAAAGCGAGGCAAGCGATGAAAGATGCGCTAATTATCACCAAGCGACAGCTACTCCAACTTTTTCGAGTACCTGAAGTACTTATCTTTTCCACGATTCAACCAGTTATGTTCGTGCTCCTCTTTCGTTATGTTTTTGGTGGCGCTATCAACACGCCAGGCGTTGATTATGTCCAACTTCTGATGCCAGGAATCTTCGTGCAAACAGTCGCATTTACCGTTGCAGGAACTGCCCTAGGCCTCGCAGAAGATATGCAAAAAGGTCTTATTGATAGGTTCCGCTCGCTTCCCATTGCGCGCTCGGCGGTAGTTGTAGGTCGAACCCTCGGCGATGCCACGTTAAATGTGGTCGTCCTTGTTGTTATGGCAATTACTGGTTTGTTAGTCGGATGGCGACCAAGTTCGAGTCTGCTCGAGATCATGGCTGGTTTTCTTTTCCTCTTAGTATTTGGTTATGCGATGTCGTGGATGGGAGTACTTGTTGGCCTATCAGTGCGCGATAGTCGAGTAGCAAATAGCGTCGTATTTCTCTTCGTTTTCCCAATGACTTTTCTTAGCAATGCATTCGCACCAACGACTGGAATGCCGCGACCACTGCAATACGTCGCAGAATGGAATCCCGTATCGACCATGGTCGCAGGCGTTCGTGATCTGTTTGGATTAGAACCCATGTTTGGCGCGACAGCGAATTCGTTTCCCTCACAGAATCCACTTGTGATGTCGCTTATTTACATAGCGCTTCTCATGGTGATATTTATTCCGCTGAGCGTTCGCAAGTATAAAAACGTCTCACCAAAGTAAAAGTGCAGCAGTTAACCTACGTATGGGTTGACCGCAATAATCTTCACAGAGTTACTTTTGCCATTCGGAAGTAAATACTCCGTACTGTCGCCAACCTTCTTGCCTAGCACCGCGGCGCCAAGTGGAGATTTCTCGCTGAAAACTTTTACATTCTCGGCTGCAATCTCGCGCGAACCGAGCAGAAACTCAATCTGCTCACCGCCCATTTCGACAGTGACCATGGTTCCGAGAGTTACCTCTTCTGACGCCCCTTGCGGTGCGCTACCGACTTCAGCATTTTCTAGCATCGCTGTGAGTTGGCGGATACGGGCTTCAAGTTTTCCTTGCTCTTCTCGAGCCGCGTGATACCCACCATTTTCTTTTAAGTCACCCTCTTCACGAGCTGCTGCAATTCGCGCAACGATCTCTTCTCGTCCTTTTGTCGAGATGCGCGCAAGCTCATCCTTAAGGCGATCGTATGCCTCTTGGGTTAGCCAGGTCTTAGAGGTGCTCATGGAGGAGGAGTTTACCTATCTTTGGGAAGGCAGCGGACGAGCGCTGCATTTACAGCTTTTGAGCGTGTAGGAATGCGCTCTGTGACTTCAAGAGCTTTCTGGTCTGATGGTCGAACATCAACATATCGGTCGCCCACGATTGCGGTGCTGAAATCTCGCGCGATGATTCGGCAGGTTAATTCAACTTTCGGATCTTTACGAACTACCAGAAAACGGATGCTGGTTTGGTTCTCAGAATCGATGGTGAAGGCGATGAGATCCGTTCGTAATTCTGGGTTAGCAAAACGAGCGCCTGCCACCGCCACAATTGCAGTGAAGGCAAGGAACACAACCGTAAGAACGACAGTTCTGATTCGCCCTCTAGCCTCGCCCATGGGTAGATTATTGCCTATGACAGAGATTCCCGATCCTTCAATCGTTAACCCAGGCACAGTAGGTGCGGTTGTTGTGCTCTGCCTCTTTATCGCAGTAGCTCTTGTCATTAGAAGTGGCTATAAAAGGTTGCGGAACCTCGACCGTAACCGCCCCACAGATAATTGAAATTCGTTGTGTTCAATCGGCAAAAAATCGGTTTCGCGCTTTTAGCGGTCTTTCTTGCAGCCATTTTTTTTAGGCTTGGCGTCTGGCAACTCGATCGCGCGCAACTTCTACAAGAATTAGCAAAACCGCAACAAGAGAAGGCAGTAGTCGAATTACTTTCAATCGCGAAGCCCAACGAAGCGCTTTCCACTGATGCGCTCAGCCGTATCGTGAAGTTCCGCGGCTCATTCATTGCAAATCTGCAAGCGCCCAACCAAGAAGATGTAAATGGAAAGAAATCAACGTGGAGCGTTGGAGTTTTCCAAATTGTTGACTCAGGGAAAATAGCTGTAGTGCGTGGCGTCCTTGGAAACGCAGCCCCAAAAAATTCAACAGAGATTGAAATTGTGGGACGGCTGATGCCTAGCCAGATCAATAATAAATTTGGCGAGGTGCAAAATGGCGTGTTACCGCGAATTGATTCGGCCTTGCTACTTTCTGATTTTGGCTCTGACTTCTTCGATGGATATGTCATTGCTCGCTCGGAGATTCCTGAGAGTGGATTGGCAAAAGTGCCATCACCACAGCCAGTGCTCAAAGTGGCTGGCTTCTATTGGCAACATATTTCATATGTCGTCGTATGGTGGCTAATGGGATTACTGACCTTGGCTCTGCCATTCTTACGCTCTAGGAGCGCGGAGAAGTAGCCGCCCCAAGATAGGCCCAAGATAGGATTGCCACATGCCAGGAGTTCTTAAGCGTTATCGAGTGATGTGTTTTGCAGCAGGGGTTATGTCGCTGCTGCTCTGGTTTGTCGAATTGCCCGTCAAATACTTACTTGATCTTCCCGAGGTCGAGGCAAAGGTGTTGTGGATCCCAATTGTCCATGGGTACATCTATGCGCTCTACGTCCTTGCAACTGTGCACCTTGCAATCAAGGCGCGTTGGCAACCAAAGCGAATAATCGCATTCGTCTTAGCGGGGACTCTTCCGATTGCCTCATTCATAACAGAACGTCGAGCCCAGAACCTCGTTAAGAATTTGTAATCTCACATGAGATTGGTAAAGCGGCTTCTTAAGAGCATTCTCTATCCACTCTATGAAGTACGACTTTTCAGAAGATTAGATCTGAGTGCCACTCCAGAACATGTTGGAGTGATACTCGACGGAAATAGACGGTGGGCGAAAGCCAATCTTGCTTCCTCAAAAAGTGGCCATAGCGCTGGTGCGCGAAAGATAATTGATTTTCTCTCTTGGTGCGAAGAAACGAATGTAAAAGTAGTGACACTCTGGATGTTATCTACCGATAACTTGAATCGAGAGAACGCTGAGCTCCAGCCACTTCTTGAAATCATTGCCGAAGCTGTTTCTGGACTCTCTAAATTTGGTCGATGGAAATTGCATGTTGTGGGAGCAACTGAACTTTTGCCCGATTGGCTGACTGCGCGGTTAAATGAAGCGGTCGCAAAGAGTCCAGCGCGCGAGGAGCTGATTGTTAACTTAGCAATTGGATACGGTGGCAGACATGAGATCACGGACGCGGTTCGACAATTGCTGAAAGAGAATCTCGCCAAAGGTGAAAACCTAGAGTCGGCAATCGACAAGATGTCGATCGACGAGATTTCCCGCCATCTTTACACAGCGGGTCAGCCAGACCCTGATTTAGTGATTCGAACCTCTGGAGAGCAGCGCCTCTCTGGATTCCTGCTCTGGCAGAGCGCTCACTCCGAGTTCTATTTCTGCGAGGCCTTTTGGCCGGACTTTCGGCGGTTGGATTTCCTCCGTGCGCTTCGCGATTATTCCCAGCGGAATCGACGTTTCGGTAAATAGCCCTCGTAGCGTGTCGCGGCGCTCTGCCTTCGCTCCAGTTCTAGATTACGGGTGTCGACATGATTGGAGCTTGGGTGCCGGTCGAAGAGGGTGCAACTCGCAAGACCAATGTCACGTATGTGTTAGATACCAGCGTATTGCTAGCCGATCCGGCAGCGCTTCATCGCTTCGAAGAGCATGAAGTAATCCTGCCAATTGTTGTTATTTCTGAGCTAGAGAGTAAGCGAGATCATCCAGAGCTTGGATATTTCGCCCGCACCGCGCTACG
>CAZZFG010000027.1:0-9304 GCA_964653345.1 uncultured Bifidobacterium sp.
CCTCGTTTCTTTTTCCCACAATTCTCTGACCAAATTCGCGAGGAATATCAACTCGTTGTAATAGAGAATTGACGGTGTGTTAAGGATTTCAGTTCCAGCTCGCACTCGATTTCAGATGATTGCGATTTTCACCCTTGTCAGCGCCCTTTTCACTGCGATGTCTCCGACGCTGCCATCGGATGCGCTCACTACACAAAGCGCAGCTGCGAAGAAGGGAAGTACTCTCGCCCTTCTTGAGACCCTTACTGTTAAAGGGAGGGCGCCAAAAACAGGATATTCACGGAGCGCTTTTTCACATTGGCGGGACCCCGATCGAAATGGCTGCGATGCTCGTAACGACATCCTCAAACGTGATCTCTTTAATATTGTTTTTAAAGCTGATACCGATGGCTGCAAAGTTGTTAGCGGTGAATTGAAAGATCCATATTCGGGAACGACCATTCAATTTATTCTCGGCAAATCAGATGTCGATATCGACCACGTAGTCGCGCTCTCACATGCCTGGCAAGTTGGCGCATTCCAGTGGAGCGATGCTAAACGTTTGGAATTCGCAAACGATCCAATGAACCTACTGGCAGTAAGTGCGCGTCTTAATCGTCAGAAAGGCGATGGAGATGCAGCGACATGGCTGCCACCAGCGAAGTCGTATCGCTGTGCCTACGTCTCTCGCCAAGTCGTTGTGAAAGTGAAATATGGATTATGGGTAACCTCGCCCGAGAAGGCAGAAATTCAACGCGTGCTCCAGAGTTGCCCTAACTTTCCTGCCCCAACGAGCTAGCGAAAGATTTGTCGCGCGCCTTACTCTGAATTAGATCGCGCTCTCGCCGCGCTCACCAGTACGAACACGAATCACATCATCAACAGTTGTAATCCAGATTTTGCCATCGCCAATCGCGCCAGTATTTGCCGCTTTGATGATGACATCGGTGATTCGGGAGACATCGCCGTCACTAGCGAGGATTTCCAACTTAGCCTTCTGCACGAAATCGACGGTCACGCTCGCACCGCGATAGACCTCAGTGTGCCCCTTTTGTCGACCAAAGCCATCAACTTGTGTCACCGTGATGCCGCTTATCCCCGCATCATGGAGCGCATCTTTAATGACGCTGACTCGTTGCGGTTTTACTACTGCTGTTATGAGTTTCATGGAATCCTCCTTCTATAAATCATAGGCGGATTCGGCATGCTCCACAGTATCCAGACCGATCATTTCCTTCTCGCGCGAGACTCTGAAGCCGATGGTCTTTGAGATCGCTGTGGCAATCAGCCAGGTGCCGATGAAGGAGAAGGTGGCAACGGTCGCAGCGGCGATTAATTGTTTGACGAGCAAATCTGGGCTACCGCTCACGAAGAGACCATTTCCTCCCGCGGCATTTGCTGCGGTGCTCGCCAGCAATCCAATCCCGATCATTCCCACAAAACCGCCCACTCCGTGGATACCAACGACATCGAGAGAGTCGTCATAGTTGAATCGATATTTGAGCGAGACTGCATAGGCAGAAGCGACGCCACCAACAAGACCAATCGCAAGTGCGCCCAGGGGAGTGACATAACCACAGGATGGGGTAATCGCGACGGCACCGGCGATTGCTCCCGATGCAACGCCAAGAGTCGTTGGTTTACCCGTCTTCACCTTCTCATAGGCAATCCATGACATCGCAGCTGCAGCCGTCGCAATTTGAGTATTGATCATGGCAACCGAAGCGAGGTGCCCTGCGGTGAGCGCGCTACCTGCATTGAATCCAAACCAACCGAACCAGAGCAAACCTGCGCCAAGAAGAATGAATGGAATGTTGTGCGGACGCATCGCATCGCGTTTGAAACCTTCGCGTTTGCCCAACACAATCGCAAGCGCAAGCGCTGCAGCGCCCGAGTTAATTTCAACCACGGTTCCGCCAGCGAAATCGAGCGCACCTAATCTGTCGATGATCCATCCACCTTCGCCACCTTGGGAAGCAAAGGCCCAGTGCGCGATTGGCGCATAAATCAACGTGATCCAAAGTGCAATAAAGAGAACCCAAGCGCCAAACTTCGCGCGATCTGCGATTGCACCCGAGAGGAGCGCAACGGTAATGATCGCAAAAGTCATCTGGAACATGACAAATGCCAAGGTAGGAATCTGGTGCCCCTCGCCTCCCACTGCAGTATCAAGCGTTCCGTTCAATCCAACATGAGTGAGATCGCCGATGAGACCTTGTCCAGTATCTGGACCGAATGCGAGGGAGTACGCCCAAAGAATCCACACGATAGTTCCCACGCCAATTGCGGTGAACGACATCATCATCATGTTCAACGTGCTCTTCGTACGAACTAATCCTCCGTAGAAGAGTGCGAGCGCGGGAGTCATCAGAAGGACTAGTGCGCCACTTGCGAGAACCCAGGCAGTGTCGGCGCCATTGATTGCCAGATTTGTCATGAGAGGAGAGTGTTCGGACTCTGTTACGAATGTGTTACATGGGTATGGCGATTTGGGAACAGAAGGAAATTTCCGATCGCCATATGGGGTGAGCGACGGGGCTCGAACCCGCGACATTCCGGACCACAACCGGATGCTCTACCAGCTGAGCTACGCCCACCATGGAGTAAACATTCTCATAGTACCTGAGAAGCCTGTCACATAGCTCTCAGGGAAGTGTTTGCTCAGAATTCACCTTTTCCATAGCCCAATTTAGAGCTCGAGCTCTAGAGTGTGCGCCAGAGGGGTAGGTCGTTTTGATGGTGTCCAACCAAGATTTAGGAGTGGCTGTGAGCAACAATTCTCCGGAGCGTGAGGCAGTTTCGATTCCGGCGATTTCAGTCGATCGATCTGCAAGCCATAGTTCGAGTGCGCAAGAAGCTATAAGCGACCAGGGCGCACCAGTTGCTCAGCATGGGGCGCGTGAGATGGAAGCGCAGAACCTTCACATCTGGTTTGGCAATAATTTAGTTCTCGAGAAAGTCGATCTAGTTTTTCCCGCAAACACTGTGACGGCGCTCATTGGTCCCTCGGGCTGCGGCAAATCGACATTTATCCGCACCTTGAACCGTATGCATGAACTGATACCCACCGCCGCTCTTGCTGGAAAGGTCCTACTGGATGGCAGAGATATTTACAGCCCCGATGTTGATGTCACACAAATTCGCCTAAAAGTCGGCATGGTTTTCCAGAAACCCAATCCATTCCCAGCCATGAGCATTCGCGACAATGTCTTGAGTGGACTCCGACTCGCCAAATTACCTGCAGGCGACAAAGAAAATCTCGTCGAAGAGTGCCTTACCCGTGCTGGATTGTGGACAGAAGTGAAGGATCGTTTGGGCGAACCAGCTCTAGCACTTTCGGGTGGTCAACAACAGCGTCTTTGCATCGCTAGGGCGCTCGCGGTGAAACCTGAAGTGCTTTTGATGGACGAACCGTGTTCTGCATTAGACCCGGGTTCAACGTTGAAAATTGAAGATACCATCAACTATCTCTCCGATTCGATCACAATTATTATCGTGACTCACAACATGCAACAGGCAGCTCGAGTCTCTGATTACACGGCCTTTTTCCTTGCGCAGTATGGAGAGCCAGGTCGAGTCATTGAACACACGACGACTTCGCAAATATTTAGTCGACCAAAAGACTCTCGTACCGAGTCTTACATCACCGGCAAATTCGGCTAGTTCAACCCTCGAGGCAAGTCAGCGGTAAGGTTCGTTTACCTGCTGGTAACCAGAACTACCTCTTTTCTTCATTACTCCCTCACCTCAATGCCACTTGAAGTTTGCTAGCCGTCCATATCGACAATCCAGTATTTCACCGAGTAACCGATTCTTTTGAGAGGACATAATCGATATGGCAAAAGCCAAATCCGTTTTAGTGACGGCTGGTGTATCCGCAGTAATGGCGTTCACGTTGACTCCAACGAGCGCTTTCGCTGCAGTGCCAGCGTCAACAACTTCAGCAACACCGATTTACGTAGTGGCCCCCAATAGTGCGGCTGCGTCAATCACGCCAATCCTGACCACAGGAGATTCTGATGGAAAGGTTACGTGGGCAGGCACTCCCGATGGGATGGGTGCTTATAAGAACTCCAAGGGCACAGTTTCAATTCTCATCAATCACGAATTGACTGCTGCAGATGAGGTGGTTGCGAGAACTACTCGCGCGTATGGCGGCTATGGTGCTTTCGTTTCTAAGGTCACCTACGATCCGACATCCAAAAAAGTTACTGCGGTAGAAGAGGCCATCAAGCAGGTTTCGTGGTTTGACTATGAGGCAGGCGCGTACGGCGACTCCCCAGTTGGTCCAGCTGGATTACCAGCCGATGCATCAGGATCAGCACTTCACTCGAACAACATCAATCGCCTCTGCTCGGCATACCTCTCACCCGCGGGAAGTCTTGTTGGAGACTCGAAGGAATCGGTCGAGGTAACGACTGTCAGCACGGAAAAAGTAAAAGTTCCGGTTACGGACAAGGCTGGAAACGTAGTACTGAAAAAGGGAAAGCCAACTTACAAGATGGAGAACCGCCAAACTTCTAAAGTAACCTCGTCAGAGGTGCTTCGAGGATGGAACGGCCCGGTATTTCTCACTGGCGAAGAGGGAGGCGACGAGAGTCGCGTCTACGCTCTCGAACCTGAGAGTGGGCAGGCGGTTCAATTACCACGCCTTGGCCTTGCTGCTTGGGAAAATATAAACGTTGCCCCCGCGACCGGCGATCGAACAATCGCACTCCTCAGTGAGGACGCGAGCGCAACAATCGGTGCGACCACTTCGCTAATCGCAGCAGATCTTGCTAAGGGTAGTCAGTTGTTCCTCTACTCGGGGACCAAGACTGCCTCAGGTACTTTCGCCGACAAATCAGGTTTTACTAATGGTTCACTCAACGTCATGAAGATTGCTGATGCGATCGATGACATTGAGACCCGTGCGAAATATGGCAAAGGTAAGAAAGCCTCTGTTAGCTTTGTTGAAATTCCATGGAACACCACAGGTGAGATGCAGAACATCGCAGCTCGTCTCAAGGGCACATCCCTAGCACGTATCGAGGATGGCGCTTTTGATCCAACAAACAAGAACGTTTTTTGGTTCGTCACCACAGAGTCAGCGGGAAATCCCGCAGCTACCACCAAGACGGCAGCTGGAAACAACCGTGATGGCGGTGGCGTGTGGAAGTTGACATTCACAGATGTGGCAAACCCAGAATTGGGAGCTACTCTTGAATTGGTTCTTGATGGATCCGAGTCAATCGGCTTGAACAAGCCAGATAACATCGAGTTCGATTCAACTGGCCGATACCTAATGATCCAGGAAGATCCAGGTTCAAATGCACATCTAGCCCGTATCGTTGCATTCGATACTCAAGCTACGAAGTTTGCTGTTGTTGCTGAGTTCGATGCCAAGTATTTCGATCCTAAGAACACGACAACCTTGATGACCATCGATGAAGAATCTTCAGGCATCATCCGAGCAACCGGATTTGTCGCTGGTGAGAGCTTCTTCTTCAATGCACAAATTCACCCAACATCCGTCGCAGCTCCAGTAACCGATGAAAAGCTTGCTGCGGAAGTGGTCAAGATGCGTCCAGATATTTCCTTCAAATCTGACGCAGAAAAAGTCGCCTATAAAGAGGATGTCATCGAAGGTGGTCAGCTCTACACGTTGACCATCAATGACTGGACCAAGTTCTCCTGGGTCTAACGCACGGGTAGCACAGTAGCTATAGAGAGCTAAGAGGGGGCGAGGAATCTCGCCCCCTCTTCTTTTTCGTCGCTTAATTCACCTGAAGTTCACCTCGTTCTCTCGTTCTAGTTAAAGCTTTCAGGTTAGGTGGTGGTGTGAGCATGGGAACCCTGACTAAAGCTGATCAAATTGCCATAGTCACCAAACGCCGACTATCAGATCGGATTTTTCGCTCAATCCTCATTTTTGGAGGAACATCCTCCTTCTTCGTCTTGTTAGCGATATTTCTCTATCTCGTTCAACGGAGCATGCCAGTCCTGCGCGAATTTGGAATTGGCTTCGTTACGAATTCAATCTGGTATTCAGGTGACGGCTTTCCAGCTTCCCAAGGTTCGACCGATCCGGCCGTTTTCGGTCTCTTTCCCATGGCTTACGGGACCTTGCTTATCGCATTAATAGCGATGGCCATCGCTGTTCCCATATCAGTCATGCTTGCTTTGGGTATTTCTTATTACATGCCAAAGAAAATCGCTTCGGTTGTGACATTTGTCGTTGACTTGGCAGCATCCATCCCATCGGTAGTATTCGGATTGTGGGGGCTGTTTGTACTTGTTCCTCATGCGCGATATTGGGCCCAGCTCCTCAATCAATATTTGGACTGGATTCCTATATTCAACGTCTCATTTCCTTCGTTTGATCAATCTCCGTTTGTTGCAGGATTGGTCCTCGCACTCATGATTACTCCGATTGTCACTTCGATTTCTCGTGAAATTTTCTCGCAGACGCCTCTGGAATTGATCCAAGGTGCTTATGCCCTTGGTGCGACGCGAGCGGCAATGATTCGAAATATTGTCTTGCCATTCGGTCGAGGTGGCGTAGTGGGTGGGGCCATGTTAGGTCTGGGGCGGGCGATGGGCGAGACGGTTGCGGTCTTCTTTGTTCTGCAATTGTTCTTCGATGAAACTAACTGGTTCCGCATCCTTGAGAGTCAGGGCGGCAACGTAGCCTCACTCATCGTGGCACGTTATGGCGAAGCAACAGAATTTGAATTAGCTGGACTCTTTGGTGCTGGATTAGTTCTCTTCATACTCACTTTAGGCGCGAATTTCCTCGCATCCGCGATCATTTCACGGACAACGAAGAAGAAGCGGGTGAAAAAATAGGATGACTATCGCTCCTACCATTCAGAGGCCGTGGCGTAAATTAAGTACTAAACGCTTTGCCATGAATGCGATTCCCGCATTGATTCCCATTCTTATTGCATCGATATTGGTAAAAACTACTGGTTTTGATGGAAAGCTAGGGTTCGTATTCACGTGGGCTATGGCTTCGGCGATAGTCATCGCTATATGGCCGATTGTTGTAGGCAAGCCTTCTATCCGAGGCGACTTGTTTATGCAGACTTCAGTGCTCTTCGCGTCGGGAATATTTTTGAGCGCAATCAGCTGGTTGTTGCAAAGCGTACTCGTGCCAGGGCTACGAGCTTTTCGGTTCTCACTCTTGCTTCATGATGGCGCGACCGTGGGAGTTGATACTCCACTCGACCAAGGTGGACTTTCACATGCAATTCTCGGTTCCTTGGTAATTGTCGGATTAGCGACTTTGATTTCAGTTCCGTTCGGGATTCTGGCTGCGCTCTACATTACGGAAGTGCGCGGAAGGCTTGTTCCTTACACCCGTTTTTTCATCCAGGCGATGAGCGGTGTACCTTCAATTGTCGCGGGTCTCTTCATCTACGCTGCCTTGATCGTCAGCAAGGTTCTACCGTTCACTGGATTCACTGGCGCACTGGCGTTGGCGATTTTGATGCTACCTACTGTTGCACGTACCGCTGAAGAGGTGATTCGACTCGTTCCCGACGAACTTCGCTTTGCAGCGTTAGCCCTTGGTGGAACTCAAATGCGCACCGTCTTGCAAGTCGTCTTGCCTTCTGCCAGAAATGGTTTGATAACGGCAACGATTTTGGGAATTGCCCGAGTTGCAGGTGAAACCGCACCGCTTCTGCTGACGGCTTTCGGATCCAACACGAACAATCTCAATCCATTTGATGGCACGATGGCAACACTTCCCTGGTACATATTCACGCAAATGACTCTGGGTACCGAAAATGACGTTGCCAGGGCTTGGGTGGCGGCGCTGGTTTTGATGGCCATCGTGGCGCTCTTCTTCTTGCTGGCCAGAAAGCTCGGTAAATCGGGAACTTTGCGCCGATAACCGACACTAAATATTCACCTTGGATTCACCCCAACCTCACCTTCTCGGTGCGGAGTGTTTGCCCGAAATCAATATCTTTCTCCTGTCATGAAGTTTACGAAAGGACATTCGATGCGTCTGCGTCACATAATCGTTTCATTAGCTGCTGCAATGTGCTTGGTGGTTTCCTCTACTAGCTCTGCGTCCGCAGCGGACCTCACGGGGTCTGGATCATCTTTTGCTTTTAAATACATCACCGCTTGCAAGGCAAGTAGCGGACACAACGTCACTTACTCATCGACAGGCTCAGGCACAGGTCGCAATAATTTCAATGATGGCGTTACGGACTTCGGTGCGTCAGACGCCGCTAGCGCTCTATCAAAGGCGACCGGCAAGTATTTGTACATCCCGGTAGTGGGTGGCCCCATTTCTGTGTTGTACAACGTACCTGAGGTAACGACGCAGTTGAAGCTCGATGCACCAACTCTTGCAAAGATCCTTCGTGGATCTATTACTCGTTGGAACGACGGTGCCATCGCTGCCATGAATCCCGGAGTCACACTTCCTAAGAAGCCAATCATTGTTGTGTATCGCTCAGCCTCTTCTGGCACGACAGAGAACATGGCGGACTACCTAAACAAGGTTGCGCCGAAAGAATGGCCAAAGGCTAAAAACGGCACCTTCACCTCTGCGACTCCCGCGCTTCCACGCGGCTCGAAAGGTGCGGCTAATTCGCAAGTTCTCGTGTCCACAGTAAAATCGACCAAATATGCGATTGGATATGCGGACCTCTCAGATGCAGTTTCCTCCAAGGTGCCTTTTGCCGCTCTCAAGAATGAGAATGGTGAATTTATCTCCCCAACTCCCGAGGCTGCCGCAAAGTTTCTCGGTGATTTCTCTGCTGCAGATCCGTTAACCGGCGTAGCGATTGATTTCACTAAGAAGGTCGCAGGTGGGTACAACATGTCCCTCTTTACCTACGCAATTGCGCCTAAGGCAGGTGGCGTGAAGAAGGGAAGCGACGTTGTTGCAGTGAAAGGTTTGGTAGATCACCTTCTCACCAAATGTACTGCTGGTACAGCCCTGGGTTATTCGCCAATCTCAGGAAGCTTGCTAACGGCCGCGAAAGCATTGGTAGAACAAATCGGTTAATTTCCGGAGTGACCCGAATGGGCAGACTAGAAATAGTCTGCCCATTCTCTTTTTTTTAGAGGGTAACTAGGGTTGTGGGCTAGCTGAGTTGGGCGCAGCAAATATTTCGCTCCGATAATAGGCAAGTTCTCTGATTGAATCTTGCGCATCACTAAGAGCTCGATGATTTCCAGTCTTTTCAGGGGCCTTGAAGTATTTGGAGGGATACCAGCGCTTGGCTAACTCTTTTATCGATGAAACATCAATCGTTCGGTAATGGAGAAATTGGTTGAGCTGCGGCATATCCCTGGCAATGAAACTCCGGTCCATCCAAGG
>CAZZFG010000028.1:0-8755 GCA_964653345.1 uncultured Bifidobacterium sp.
CAAGCCTAAAGGGTCGGTGGAAGGGTGGAAACAATCCCGAAACATTGAGGTTATTCCCTCTTCATGGCAATGGCATAGCCTTTGGCTTCGTTGGAGCGCCCTTCATCACAGACGCTGAAAGGCTCTTCATCCACCTGTATGAGCAAACCTCGCGAGTAGATGCTCGGGAGAATGAAAATGGAAGAAGAGGGAAGAGATGTTCAAAAGCGCAAGCGAAATACTTGCCTACATCAAGAAAGAAAATGTAAAACTCATCGATGTTCGTTTCATCGATTTGCCGGGCATTCAGCACCACTTCAATGTGCCAGCTGAATCATTTGATGATGCGGTCTTCACTGAAGGTTTGATGTTCGATGGCTCATCAATCCGTGGATTCCAATCAATTCACGAATCAGATATGAAGCTGCTACCCGTTCCAGGGTCGGCATTCATCGATCCATTCCGCAAAGAGAAGACACTCGTGATTCTCTTCTCGGTACACAATCCAGTAGATAACACTCCTTACTCACGCGATCCACGTGGCATCGTCGCGAAGGCAGTTGAGTACATGCGCTCCACTGGTATTGCAGATACCGCATTCTTCGCGCCGGAAGCAGAGTTCTATGTCTTTGACAGCGTTCGATTTAAGACCGGTATGAATGAGGCTTACCACCATATTGATTCATATGAGGGAGCATGGAATACCGGAATCGAATACGACCAAGATGGCACACCTAACCGTGGCTACCGCACTCGCATTAAGGGTGGATATTTCCCAGTATCGCCAACCGATCAATTCGCTGATCTGCGCGATCAGATGGTGATGAATCTCGGTCAGGTAGGACTGCAGGTTGAGCGTTCGCACCACGAAGTGGGAACAGCAGGACAGATGGAGATTAACTACCGCTTCACTGACATCTTGAGCGCCGGTGATGAGTTGATGAAGTTCAAGTACATCATCAAGAACACCGCATGGCAGGCAGGCAAGACTGCAACCTTCATGCCAAAGCCACTATTTGGTGATAACGGTTCAGGTATGCACGTCCACCAATCACTCTGGAAAGATGGCAAGCCACTCTTCTGGGGCGAAGGGTATGGCGACCTTTCTGATATGGCTCGTTGGTACATCGGAGGTCTGCTCAAGCATGCACCTTCCTTGCTCGCCTTCACCAACCCAACCGTGAACTCATATCGTCGCTTGGTTCCTGGCTATGAAGCGCCAGTCAACCTCGTGTACTCCGCTCGCAACCGCTCTGCATGTATTCGTATTCCAATTACTGGTTCGAATCCAAAGGCAAAGCGCATCGAGTTCCGTTGCCCAGATCCATCATCTAACCCATACCTCGCCTTCGCTGCGATGTTGATGGCAGGTCTTGATGGAATCAAAAATAAGATCGAGCCACCAAAGCCAGTTGATAAGGATCTTTACGAGCTTGAGGGTGCAGAAGCTGCAGCAATCCCACAGGTTCCAGGTTCACTTGGTGAAGTACTCGACAACCTCGAGAGAGACCATGCATTCCTTACACAAGGTGGAGTCTTCGCTCAAGATCTCATCGACACCTGGATCGCATTCAAGCGCAAGGAAGAAGTCGACTACGTTCGACTTCGCCCACATCCAGCAGAGTTCGAGCTCTACTTCGATATCTAAATCCCACAGATCAGAAACCCCTGGCGTCTCATACCGCCGGGGGTTTCTACTTTTTGTAAGTAATGCGAAGTACTAGTAACGAAACCAGTAGACACGCGATTCCGCTCGCGTAGAACGCACTCGCATAGTCGCCAAATTTGACGCGGGCCATCGCTGCGCCCAGAGCTGCAATCGATCCACCAATCTGATGGGCAGCAAAGACCCAACCATAGACAACAGTTGCGCGCTCTGGTCCGAGAACTGTGCGGCAGAGCAGGATTGTTGGCGGAACCGTCGCCACCCAATCTAGCCCGTAGAAGATAACGAAAACTAAAGTTGATGGATGAATTGTTGAAAACAAAATTGAAGGGAGCAGGAATAGCGATACTCCCCTGAGGAAATAATAAAAGAAGAGTAATTTTCTAGGATCAATACGGTCGGTAAGCCATCCCGAGAAAAGCGTGCCGATAACATCAAAGACTCCAATCAGCGCAAGTAAGCTCGCAGCGGCAACTTCCATCATTCCGTGGTCATGCGCTGCGGGAATAAAATGTGTGCCAATCAAGCCGCTCGTTGAAAGTCCACATACGAAGAAAGAAATCACTAGATACCAGAAGTTCTTTACTTGCAAAGATTCGCGGAGCGTATTCATCGCAAGAGCAGCTGCGTTTCCATTCGCTCTTGGTGGCTCAACCCACTCGTTAGTAGCACCAAATGGTTTAACGCCAATATCTGATGGGCGCTCTGGAAGAAAAATGAAAATCAGAGGCACCATAATTAGCGCCGCCAGACCAACTGTTAATGACACGCTCGTCCAGCCGTAATCCATTGCAAATGACGATAACGTCGGCAGAAAGATCAATTGTCCTGTGGCTGCGGCAGCCGTTAGGCCACCAATTACGAGCCCTTTGCGTTCAAAGAACCAGCGATTGACGATTGATGCAGCAAAGACCAACGCCATTGAGCCAGTCCCAATTCCTACGACAAAGCCCCAAAGCGCTACAAGTTGCCAGAGGGATTGCATGCCAATAGTCAGTAAAGCTCCGACGCCCACTGCAGAGAGGGCAGTCATTACGACTTTTTTGATGCCAAATCTCTCCATCAATGCAGCAGCAAAAGGTGCGGTCAATCCGTATAGAAGAACGTTTATAGAGATTGCCAGCGAGATTCCATCACGCCGCCAACCAAATGCCTCTTCAAGTGGGACGATGAGCACCGATGGGGCTGATCGAAAGCCCGCGGTAGCCATCAAGGTGAGAAACGTTAACCCTGCAACTAGCCATGCTGGATGAATCACAGAAGAGGTGCGGAGCAAGAGTTTTTTCACGCCTGCCATGTTACTCGCCTCTCTTGCCGATTCCCCTTATCAATTCCGCCAAGGCTTCAGAACTCCGCTGCATGCCTGTGGCCACCAAATTATCTTCTCGGTTCTCCATCATGACCGAAGTTACCTTTGCCTCTCTCTCATAGAACGCCATAGGGACATAAGTACCGGCGAATGGTTCATTAGCAATGACATTTCCAACGCGCGAAAAAGCGGTAGTAGCAAGTTTGATTAGCCAATCTGGAGTATGAAATCTATCGGTGCCCAAGCAAACAGGTGGACGTCGCTGCCCTTTATTCACTCCATTTAAATGTTCATGCATCCGATATGAATGGACATCGATGATGGTGATGGTGCCTACTTCATTTAGTCGATCACGAATCAACGTTTCGAATGCGCGCGCATAGGGATGGAAATACTCTTGTAGCAATTTCTGGACGCGTTCGTCATTCGCATTTCGAAGGAGTGCCCCAGTCGAAGTTCGCGAATAGACAGCTCCCATGCCAATGGAATTCATGATCTCTCGATCATCAGGAAATCTCTCGGGATCTATGACCAAGCGCGAGAGATTGTTTTTGAAAATCCACGGTTGCACCTCAGCTAGCGCGCTGGCATTGAGCGCAAGGAGATCGGTATCGGTATCTGTCATCTCTTCAAGTTCGATGGCAAGCTCTTCATCGTTGAGCAAGATTTCCGCTCGCACTGCGTTTGGGATCACTCGCGCAGCATGAGGTACGTGGAGAACTACCTGGGAATTGGGACTTCCCTGAAGAATGTCAAAGTTGGGTGAGTCCACTTAAAGTCTTCCAGCCTCATGAACTTTCTGTAAGAAATCTTTTGTTCGCTTATCTTGGGGATCCTGGAGCACCTGCTGTGAGCTACCCAACTCGACAACCTCTCCCCCTTCAAGGAAGCAGACTTGATCGCCAACTTGTTGAGCAAATCCCATCTCGTGGGTTGCAATCACCATTGTCATGCGAGTCTCTTCATCTTCTTTTAGTTCTTTCACTGTATTTAATACTTCATTGACCAAAACTGGATCTAGCGCAGAGGTTACTTCGTCAAGGAGTAGCACCCGCGGATTAATTGCTAAGGCGCGGATGATGGCCACACGCTGTTGTTGCCCACCACTTAAGCGATCCGGGAATTGGTCTCGTTTATCGAATAACCCAAACCGAATTAACAACTTCTCGGCTCTATCGTTTGCTTCATCTTTACTTAACTTATGCACAATCCTTGGCGATAACGTGATGTTCTCTCGTACCGTCATATGCGGGAAGAGATTGAATGACTGGAAGACCATCGCGATTTTGCGACGAGCTTGATCCAGGTCAATCTCTGGATTAGTCAACTCCTCCCCTTCAAGATGTATCGCACCATCATCAATTCCTTCAAGGAGATTGATGCAGCGAAGCAGAGTGGATTTGCCCGATCCTGAGGCGCCGATGAGTACGGTTGCGCTCTGTTGGGCGACTTCAAAGGAGACGCCATTTAACACTAATTCTGAGCCGAAGGATTTCCGGACCGATTCCACGATAAGAGCTGCGTTGTTGCTCATGCGAGCCCCTGGGCATTCTGACGTTCAATCGATCGACGCATTGCGCGATCAGTAAAGCGCGTGAGCGGGATGGTGATAAGTAAAAAGACAATTGCTGCTATCACATAAGGCGTGTAGTTAAACGACCTACTACTTGCAATTTGTGCTGCGCGCACCGCATCAGTAACTCCAAGGATTGACACCAGTCCCGTATCTTTAATCAGCGCAATCAAGTCATTGAGAAGTGGTGGCGTAACGCGCCGTAGGGCCTGTGGCAGAACTACGTGGCGGAGAGATTGGAAATGTGAGAGACCAAGTGAGCGAGCCGCTGCGCGCTGACTTGGATGAACCGTCAAGATTCCACTCCGTAGTACTTCGGCAACATATGCCGTATAGGTAATTACCACGGCAAGCGTGCCAAGGATGAGCACATTGTTAGTTAAACCCTTAATGCGCAGAGCAGGAATACCAAATCCCACGAGAAGAATTACAAGAATCATCGGTATGCCGCGGAAAAGGTCAACGTATATGGTCGCGAGAAAGCGAAACGGCGTGAGCGCTGGAGAGCGTGAAGTTCGCAAGAGCGCGATTGTTAAGCCAAGTATTGCCACGCAACTTGCTGCAATTATTGTCAGAACGACATTGGTCATGAACCCCAGAAGAATCTTTGGTAATACCTCTGCTCCATATACCCAATTGAAGAAGGTGTCTGAAAGGGTCTTAAATCCCGGAGAAGTTACGAGAATGCCAATGAGCGTGCCGAGCACCAACGCGCTCGATAGCGCCGAAATGACCCCATATTTGAGAGCTGCCCGTCGGCGATAAGCGCGCCGCGTTAACTCTCGTGCACTCGGTTGCCAATCGTGGCCAGCATGAGAATGAGAAAAGGTGCGCCCCTTTCGGAACGCACCCTCTTCCCTACTGTTGCGGCTCATCAGTGAATACGCGTGTCACACCTTATGAAAGGTATGGCGCTCCAGCTGAGCTTGCCAACCACTTGTCGGTGATCTCCTTGAGTTCACCGCTATCTCTGATCGCATCAACCGCACCAGTGACACATTTGGTAATCGGGCTGTCCTTAGCGAGCAGAAGCCCTGCACCTTGGTCGTTGGAATCACGGTTCTCTACCTGACCAACGATGATGCCATTTGGAACTTCAACCGCTGAGAGGTAGAAGGCAGTTGGTAGATCTACGACGAGTCCGTCGATCTGGCCATTCTTCAAAGCCGCAACTGCCGCAGCATTGTCGTTAAATACCTGAGCCTTCAAACCGAATTGCTGCTCGATTGTGTCGAGTGAGGTGGAAGCAACTGCCGCACCTAACTTCGCGCCCTTAGCTTTAAGATCGGCAATCGAGGTTATGCCCTCGATCTTGCTTCCCTTGTAGGAGACGATTGATTGGTTTGAGAAGTAATAAGCGCTCGAGAAATCAACAACTTTCTTGCGCTCGTCGGTAATTGAATATTGCTGGATATTAAAATCGAAAGTCTTTGGTCCAGGAGCGATTGCAGAATCAAAAGTAGTTCGCACCCATTTCACTTGCTCATTTGTATAACCAAGTTGCTTTGCTACCGCGTAGGCAACAGCAGCTTCAAATCCCTCGCCCTTTTCAGGCGCGTCGTTAAGTACCCATGGTGAATATGCCGGTTCGCCGGTAGCGATAGTGAGCGTATTTGCTTCAAGTGTCTGCAGAGTACCTGGAGCGCACTCGTTACTTGCAGCAGATTCAGCAGGAGCAGCAGCTTCTTCGGTTGAACTATTGCTTGAGCAGCTTGCAGCTAATAGCGCAAACAACGCTAAGAAAAGCGCAACTAATGTACGTTTTGTTTTCACAACTTCCCTTTCCCAAGTTATGGACACCACGGTGGCGCCCAGTAATCGGGCCTTGTGATGAAGGATCAAGGCCCGCGCTTGCCATTTCTGGCCAGGTATCACCCGGAGCACCCCACCGCGGTGGAGGGTTGCCGATCAACGAGCCGGGGCTTAACGCTGATTCTCTTAACCTTGGCGAAAACCTAGCAGAACGCTCACGTTTTCGTGAAATAAATCGCTAGAGTTGCGGGTATGGGGAGAACAAACGTGGTCATTCTTCTCGATAGCAGAGATAATATTGCAATCGCTTTGCAAGAACTTCATGTAGGTCACGTCATATCGCAATCTGACTTAGAAGTTCCCGTGGAAGTACGAAGCACAATTCCCCGAGGTCACAAGATTGCCCTAACTGACATCGCAAAAGGTGAACCCATTATTAAGTATGGCGAACGAATGGGTCATGCCTACAAGGCAATTGAACGAGGCACTCATGTACATACCCACAATGTCATAGGCGATCGGGTTTCGACGGAACCGGAGTCAACTGAGTGATTACAGGCTATTTGAATAATTCTCGCGGGCTCGGAGTTCGCTCGTACCAACTAATTCTTCCATCTGTCGTTTGTTCAACCCATTTATCAAAGAAGGTTGCCGATCAAGTAGGTGCTGTCACATTTGCCCACCAACACGGATGCGGAATCATCGGCCCTGACGTGGCCGGAGTAAATGATTACTTTGTCGCCCTTGCCGGCCATCCGAACATCCAATCCACCGTCGTCCTTGGATTGGGCTGCGAAACGATACAAGGAAATGAACTCACAGATAGCATCACAGAAAAGTATCCAGAGACCGAATATGTTGTCATTCAAGAGAGCGCTGGCATGGCTGGCGCACTTGAATCGAGTATTGCCACGGCGCGAGCGCTTCAACAATCCTGCGCGGCAACAGAAGCAACCTTGACCGCGCTCACGATCGGCATTGAGGGCTCCCCAGACGCTTCACTTCTGACAGCCTTCTCTGCGCATGCCGAGAAATCTGGACATCGGATTGTGGCTGCCAATGCTCACAAAGAACCCTCAAAAAATTTCGCGGATCTCGTTCGAAGTAAATGCCATGTCATCATCTCATTTCCAGATGCGCAGCAGCCGCCAACTGGATTGCCACTAATTCCGGTTATCACAGTTGGCAACGAAAGTTCCACGCTTCACCAAGCTCTCTCCTCTGAATTTGATGCGCTCGCTTCAATCACTCCAGCTGAACTACTTCAGAAGGTTCTTGACGTTGCAAATGGCGAACAAACCAAATCCGAAATTAAGAAAATTGGAGATATCGTGGTCCCTCGCATGGTGCGGAGCGTTTAGATGAGCACTAGCAGTCAATTAATGGGCTTTGAACGAAGTAATGGCCGGTGGGGTTTTCGCAATTACATTCTCTTGCTCCCATTGCATAATGCGTTGAATCAACTGGTAGATACTGCACGCCTTACACATCCAGCTTCCAACGTCTTGACTTCCGTAGCCCATGATTGGAGCGGAGAGATTGATGACGATTGGTCGCGGATAAGTCGCGTCTTCTCGGGTTTTGCGATCAATCCAAATGTAAGCGCAACAATTTTTGTTGGTATTGGCAATCCAGCCGAAGAGGAGATAGTGCAGAACGCACGCGCTCGCCGTGAAATGCCAATCGCCTATCTCACTTTAAAAGAGTGCGGGAGCTTCGAAAAGCTGCAGCATCTGTTGGCAAGTTCCATCTCGGAAGTATTTCCCTTGGTTGCATCCCAGAAGCGAACGTCCGCCCCGTGGAGCGCCATGGTCCTCGGACTGGAGTGTGGTGGCTCTGATGCCTACTCTGGAATTACTGCAAACCCAGCCCTGGGAGTAGCGAGCGATAAATTTGTGGAGTTGGGCGCTACTTCAATCCTTGCAGAAACAATGGAAATTTTAGGTGCCGAGCATTTACTCGCTGCGCGAGCGAAAACCCCCGAAGTGGGCCAGGCAATCATTGATGTAGTTGCACGATATGAACGGTCTATTTCTTATGAGGGAATAGATATTCGCGGCGCGCAACCAAGCCGTGGAAATATTGAAGGAGGATTGACCACCCTAGAAGAGAAATCACTTGGGGCGGCTAAGAAAGCTGGCAATGCGCCGTTCACTGGCGTTTTGGACTACGCACATACTCCAACGGCGCCTGGCTTATATTTCATGGATACTCCAGGTCATGACATTGAACAACTAACAGGTTTTGCTGCCTCCGATGTCAATATCACCGTCTTTACTACCGGCCGCGGCACGCCAACAGGCTCTGCTGTTATTCCCACCATCAAAGTGGCTACGAATACCGAGATGGCCACCGCGCTCCCCGACCTCATCGATCTCAATGCAGGAACAATCGCCGATGGCACCCAAACAGTTCTCGAAGTCGGTGCACAAATTTTTGAGGAGATCGTGGCTGTCGCTAACGGAAAGCTCACCGC
>CAZZFG010000029.1:0-5517 GCA_964653345.1 uncultured Bifidobacterium sp.
TTGCTCGGGTCTGCCAGGCGATTGCCGCCGATCCCAGTGATGCGCGTCGACTCACTATTAAGAGAAATACTGTTGCTGTGGTAACCGATGGCTCCGCAGTTCTTGGTTTAGGAAATATTGGACCAGCAGCTGCAATGCCTGTGATGGAAGGCAAGGCTGCGCTCTTCAAAAGATTTGCCAATATTGATGCCTGGCCGGTCTGTCTTGATACTCAAGATGTCGACGAGATTGTGCGCACTGTGCAAATCATTGCTCCTGTTTATGGCGGGATAAATCTTGAAGATATCTCAGCGCCGCGCTGCTTTGAAGTGGAGAGACGCCTACGCGAGCTTCTCGATATTCCTGTATTCCACGATGATCAACATGGAACTGCAATAGTTGTGACTGCAGCGTTAAAGAATGCGCTGAAGTTAGTCAAGAAAGATATTAAAGATGTGAAGATTGTGCTCAATGGTGTTGGCGCCGCAGGAACGGCTGTTGCGCAACTTCTCTATCATGCTGGTGCGCGCCACATGATTGGCTTTGATATCGATGGCGTTATCCATAAAGGTTCGCCACAAAACGATGAGATGCGCACGTGGTTTGTTGAGATTAGTAATAAAGAGAATTTCACTGGAACCTTGAGTGACGCTCTTGCGGGCGCTGATGTTTTCATTGGTGTCAGCGTGCCGAATGTCCTAACCGAAAAGGATGTCCAGAGCATGGCCAAAGATGCGATTGTCTTTGCTTTAGCGAATCCAGATCCGGAGATTGACCCTGAAATCGCACGGCGCCATGTCAAAGTTGTAGCAACTGGGCGCAGCGATCAACCCAACCAGATTAATAACGTGCTGGCTTTCCCTGGGGTTTTCCGCGGATTACTCGATATCGGTGCAACGAAAATCACTGACGATGCACTTCTGGCTGCCGCTGATGCGATCGCCAATTGTGTTCGCCCTGAGCAACTCAATGAGAGTTTTATTATCCCGAGCGTCTTTGACCCAGCAGTTACGCCAGCGGTTGCCGCTGCCATAAAAGCAACCTGTCGGTAAACTCAGGCTTATGTCGCTAACGCCAGTAATCCTTCCATCTAATCAATTCGATCATTTCTATCGCGGTGGCAATCGCATTGGCGTATTGCGAAATGGTCCCGGCGGACCTATGCGACCAGAAGAGTGGATTGCTGCTACGACCACTCGGTTTGGTGAGAAAGAGATGGGGCTCTCCCGATTACCAGATGGCGAATTCCTGCGCGATGCAATTGAAAGCGCGCCAGAGAAATGGTTAGGCAAAAGCCACCTTGATGCGTTTGGCACCAGCACTGAGATCCTCGTAAAACTTCTTGATCCTGATCAGCGCCTACCAGTCCACTTTCATCCAAATAAAGCTTTTGCGCGGAAGCATCTTGCGTTAGATCATGGCAAGACTGAAGCGTGGATCATTCTTGATGCGCCCGACAATGCAAAAGTTGGATTGGGATTCGCTCACGAGATGAAGAAAGATGCAATTTACTCAATGGTGCAAGCGAAAGATTCTGCTGCGCTACTCGCTTCGTTAAATATGATTCCCGTTAAGCCTGGCGATGCAATTCTTGTTCCAGCCGGAACCGCGCATGCAATTGATGCAGGAATATTTGTTCTTGAATTACAAGAGCCAACGGATCTCTCAGCGCTACTTGAATGGGAAGGGTTCGCTGTCGATGGATTGAAGGATGGCCACCTTGGACTCGGCTTTGACGTGGTTCTCGATTCCCTTAATTACGCACCGCTCAACCCCGATGAAATAGCCACTTTGGTTAAAAGTTCACACTTCACCGGAGGCGAGATTCGTTCCCTCTTCACTGAGCGGGCAGATGGATACTTCCGCGCAGACGTGATCCCGGGCACCGGCGCAAATATTGATGCGGGCTTTGGCATCTTGTTACTACTCGAGGGCGATGGCGTACTCACCACTGAAAATAGCGGCGCTATCGCAGTCGGCCATGGTGATGCACTGGTGATTCCCTTTGATGCAGGGCGGTGGAGCCTAACCGGAGCAAGTGGCATCCTCTCGCGCCCACCACTGCCAGCTCTAGCAAAAAGCGCACCGTGAATTCAGTGAATTCAGTGAATGCTGTTCAGCTGGCAGCGAGCTTTGATGAGAGGTTTGCTCCAGTAGCCCCATTTCTTCTCTATGTATTGGTGTGGGGAATCATCTTCCTTGAAACTGGAGTTCTGCTGGCGTTCTGGCTTCCTGGAGATTCAATTCTCTTTAGCGCAGGGTTGGTAGCTGCAGCTCGCGATGACATGAATATCGCGATACTCGTTGCTGGAATATTTCTTGCTGCATTTGTCGGGGACCAATTTGGTTATGTACTAGGAAGAAAATTTGGCAGACCCTACTTAGAGAGATCCAAGTCGGAGCGGATTGCTCGTATGGTCGCTCGCTCAGAAGCCTTTTACGCAAAAAATGGTTGGTGGGCCGTTTGTGCTGCCCGATTCTTCCCATGGTTTAGAACTTTTATTCCACCGATTGCGGGCGCTTCAAAGATGCCGTACTACAAATTTCTTTCCGCGAATGCCGTTGGCGCACTAGCTTGGGGTGTAGGAATCACTATGGCAGGTTTCTATTCTGCAACTATCCCCGCAGTTAAAAGTTCCTCATATGCTATTGCAGCTTTCTTTATCGGCGGTTCCATTATTTCAATTGTTTGGCGCAGATTTCGTTCGCATTGATCCTTGCTTGCGAAGTCCTCCGACTAAAACTCCAATATAGGTAATTAAAATTCCAATCACCAGATTAATTCCCACTTTTACATTCTCAGGTGGTGCGATTAGGTCAAAAATAAGTGAACCGATTAATTGACCCCCAGTTGCAAATAGCGTGAATGAGAGCACTCCAATTTTCGCAACAATCACTGAAGATGATGCGATGTATAAAACTCCGATTGTTCCGCCCCAATAGATCCACCAAGGTGAAGTTGGTAATCCCACCATTTCATTTCCTCGGGCTGTGTTGATAATAAGGAGTATCAACAACGTTGAGGTGCCCATGAAGAAATTTAGCCACGTTGTCGAAAAGCTCTGTCCAGATACATTATTGATCTGTCCATTGAGGGCTCGTTGTACCCCAATCATAAAGCCACCTAAAAATACGACAATCACTGGAATTGCTGAGATATTTGCTAGTTGAATCTCTTCCCAAACAGCTACTACCACTGCGATTATTGTGATGAGAGCAGCAAATACTCGACGAGTTGTTATCGGTTGTTTCCCGCCGCCAGTTATGCCAATTCGATCTACGATTAAGGAAGCCACAGTCTGACCAGCAATCATCACGACCGATAGCAACGCTACGCCGATGATCGGGACGGTGAAAGTTTGGATTGCGACAAATATCCCGCCCATAATCCCTGCAGAGAGGCGCCATGCTGGCAGTTCGCCACTTTTCACGCCAGCAATAATCCGTCGTATTCCCTCGCGAACCTTTGGATTAGCGAGCGCGATGATATTGAGTACAAGAAAACCTGAGCCAAAAGAGTAGACCGCAGCTTCAGTGCTATTGCCCAGCGCTGCAGAGAGACCACCATTGACCCGTGATTGCGCAGCAATCAAGATGCCGCTTAAAGCAGCGAGTAAATCTAGACGCACCCAGTAATAGTAACGCTAGTTCTTCCCCGAACTTGGCCCGTGCACTTCGCGCTTATCTGCAATCCAGTCCATTAACGCAAACAACACTCCGGAAATGACGAATGTGAGATGGATAATCACGCGCCAAATGGTGCCTTCGCCAACTTTCTCTTGTCCAGAGAGCTCGATGAAATCCTTGAGAAGTTCGATAACAGAAATCGCGACTAGTGATCCAATTAACTTGATTTTCAACCCAGAGAAATCGATTGTTCCCATCCAATGCGGGCGATCATCTGACTCATGAGCAGCATCAATTCGAGAGACGAAGTTCTCGTAGCCGGCAAGAATCACAATCAAAATGAGGTTGCCGATCAGGGTTAGATCTAAGAGTGCAAGCAGGTCAAGAGTAAAGACATGCGGGTCTTTCTCACCAAGATGCTGGATTAGATGAATGAACTCCAAAATAAACCGATAGATGAGCGCTATCAGCGCAAATACCAAACCGACATAAAGTGGAGAGAGGATCCAGCGCGCTTGGAAGAGAAGATTTTCCAAGGTATGCGCGACTTTTGATGCTTTCTTTGACATGCGCTGAGAATAATGAATTGCTTGCTACAGCGCCACTCTTGTTTAGATGATGGGGAATCTGCCGGCTCGCCCCAAAGCAAATAGGGCGCTCCAAGACAACTTCTGCTTCCTTCCCGCGCTCACAAAAATGCCGTTAAGGAAACCATCTAGCCACGCAACTAACGAACTGAGCTTTCGCATTCGAATCACTGATATCAAAGTCCAAACTGAGACATAGATAAATGAAATGGGAAATGGCAGATTTCGTTTTGCTAGCCAGACGCGATTGCGAGCATTAAGTCGGTAGAAATCAAGGTGCCTGGTTGGATTTATCACGGGATGGCGGACAGTTACATCAGCGGCGTACCAACCAATAAATCCATGGTTATAAACCTGCCAAATTAACTCAATTCCCTCGTGTGCATAGAAGAAATTGTTCGGCCAACCACCTATTTCATCAAATAGTTTCCGCCGGATGATTACTGCACCCTCCCATAGCGTTGTCGCAGGAGAACTCTCTAGTGGATCACCGATGCGAAGGCGTGGAATCCAACGATTGGGAATCGTTCCTGGCCCATCGGGATCTACTCGCGGTTGAATCAATCCCCATTCTGGATGGCTCGCTAGTTTTTCGACGAGCGCTGCAAGCGCATTCTGATTATCTAAATAGGCATCATCATCGAGGAAGAAGAGATACTCACCTGACACTTGAGCAACGCCAGCATTTCTTCCTGCTGGAATACCCAGATTCTCAGGAAGATGGAGCGTCTTTTCGTGTGGAAATTGGGTTGCAGGATCCCAACCATTGCCGACAATCACTAGATCAATTGCGACGCCCTGCTGATTCTTTAACGATGCAAGTGCTCGCGCCAACTCTTCTGGTCGTTTGCCCATAGTGAGGAGCACTGCGCCAACTTGATTACTCACCTAGCTATTCACTCGCTCTTAATTTATTTGATGTGAGAATGCTGATGAGGTGTCCCACAGAGACGAACACAATAATCGGAATGATGACATCAAAAAGTTGATTTAAGAGTTGAAGGTCAAACAACAAATCAATTAGTGAGAGGAGAAAAATCCAGATTGTCATTTCGACAGAGTGGAACATCCTATGGATTGGAATAAATGTGAATAGACCTTTTGCAAATGCAACAACCGAGATCTGGGAATTACTCGCCGATTTTCGATCTTCCAATTTTGGTAATCCCGCAAAGTAACGTGAGACATGTACTGCATCATTGAACGCTTTATTCATGAGAACCAGTAGTGCAAAGAGCGCTCCAATAAATGGTGCGTTTGATGATGAAATTGGTTTTTCTGGCCATTGCGCTATTCGCAGCCCCAAGACCAGAGCAATGGTGCC
>CAZZFG010000029.1:5617-8729 GCA_964653345.1 uncultured Bifidobacterium sp.
TCGTGTGAGATAAGGCGAAATTCGGCGAAGGTATAAGTCAGCGACCCAATGTTCAGAGTTGGCACGACCACGAACGGAATCGGGCTGAGTGATCGCGCGAAGCTGCGCGATAGTTATCTGCTGGCTCATGCGTTACCCCCTGACACATTATGCCCGCCTCGAAGAAGAATGAGCGCTAATAGATAAAAGGCAAGGAATAGCGAAACTTCTACCTCGAGGCCAACTAGCGCAGCGATGAAGCAGAGCGTGATACGCCCTGCTACGCGCAGCCCACCGGCACCTAAATATGGAGCGCGTCCTTGGAGCGCATCATAAAGATTGGTGTAGTGCCACATAGCTACTGAAAAAACGAGGATAAATTTAACGAATGGCGAAGCGTCAACGGTGATCATCAATAACGCGAAGAACTCGAGAGCTCGAAGAATCGAAGGGTACAACCAGGAGAGTTTTGACCCAGATAATGTCAACGGTAACAAGGAATCTCGCTGTTGATCGAGAAATTCAGCGGGAGTTGTTGAGTTCTTCCATCGTCGCATTCGACGGAAGCGAGTTATCAGAACGTAGAGAAATGAGAGCGCACCTAAATAAACAACCACACGAAGTGTTTCTTCAACAGCGAGAAGATTAGGCAATACCGCGAGGATTAACCAACGTTCGCCAATCGGTAAATGGATGACTTTCTTTACCCAGTAGAAGAGATTCGTCTGTCTAGGAATTGTTGATTTTTCTTCATACGATTTCTGTAATCGAGCGAAGTTGTAGTCAGAGATATGGCGAACGCTTTGCAGCACGATAATTGCTACTCCACCCCACCATGCCTTCTCCTCGTCAATACTAAAGATAAGAGCAAAGATGTAAACGAATTCTTTTACTCGGTCAGATAGCGCATCGAGCCATGCGCCTAGCGCCGAGAATTGAATCTTATAACGTGCAATCTCGCCATCAACGCAATCGAGAACCAGTGAGAGCAACAATAGCAATCCACCTAAGAGATAATTTGCTTGCGCTGACATATAGGCAGCAATAAATCCAATTAACAATGAGAAAAGTGTGATGGCATTTGGACTTATATTTCGTTCCACCAAAACGCTTGTGATGCGAATAGAGATTTTTCTGAGAACAAATGTCGAAAAGAACCCGTCTTCTTCACGCGATGCTGCTTGCAACTTGAGGGATTTCGCGTTGATTTCTCCTGGTTCTTTCCCCATAACGGGTACTCTAATACCTAGACCTACACATACTCGAAGAGAAGATGAGGTGAAATGGCCCAGCGACGGAAAGCCCGTAACCCAGTTACGCGCTTATTCCGCGTGCTAATCCGAAAAACTCGGACACTATGGCGCCTAGTATTTCCACCTGAATTGGTTCCCTTCACTACACAAAGCGCTCAAGGTCATTCAGTTGCTGCCTTTTTTGCCGACCCACCTTCAAAGATCTACCAAATAGCCCAATGGCTCCCCGTTTTCGAAAAAGCACCCGCGCACTTAAGACCGCTAATTGTGACGAGGCATGCCGCCACAACCGAAGAGCTCCAGAAAATCACATCCCTTACAGTGATCCATGCCCGAACATATGACTTGTTGATGCAGTTGCTCGAACTTTCTCATTTCAAGGCGCTCATTTATGTCAACAATTCCTACCAAAATTTCCAAACCCTCGCATATCAGCGCGCTGTGCATATTCATGTGAACCATGGCGAGAGCGACAAGATCTCAATGGTGAGTAACCAGTCGAAGGCGTACGACAAGGTATTTGTTGCAGGAGCAGCAGCGAGGGATCGGTATCTCTCTGCTGTCGCATGGGTTGATGGAGAGAAGTTGATTCCAGTCGGGAGGCCCCAACTCGATCTAGAGACCACGCCGATTCTTGAGAAGAGCTCGCTCAAGACGATTACATATGCGCCCACGTGGGAAGGCGAAGACGAGGCAAATAATTACACCTCGATGGATTGCTATGGAACTGCAATCATTGATGCTGCGCTACAACAAAAGAATTGTCGCGTCATCTACAAACCACATCCGCGCATCCTTGATTCAAAAGATCCACTCATAAATAGCGCGCATAAATACATTGTCCAGAAACTCTCCCGAGGCGAACATGAGGTTCATCTCACGGGGGATGTACTCAGCGTTCTAAAAGATACAGACCTGCTTATTAGTGATATTTCGAGCGTGACCCTTGACTACCTATATCTTCGCCCGTCAGGAGCAATTTTCTTAACAGATCGTCGGAGCAATCGAGAGCTCTTAATCGCAGACTCTCCCGTTGCTAAGGCCGCCTACATAATTGAATCCTCCACGGTGGCGGTGTTGGCTCAATCTATTGAGAAGGTTCTCGATCGGGACGAGTTATTCGAGAATCGACAAGAGGTCTGCCGGTACTATTTCGGAGGAATTGCCGCTGGCGAAAGCACAGCAGCTTTCTACCGAGAACTTGAACGGTCTATTGCTGAACATGACTTAGCAGTAGCGCAACTCTCGCGAAGTCGCCGAGGACATTGATTTAGTAACTGCATTGATCGAGGGAGAGACGTGGTTCAACAGGTAATTATTCTCGCTGCTGGTATGGGCACTCGACTGGGTAAGCCGTGGCCAAAACCGCTCACGCCACTTCGCGATGGACGAACCATCATGGAACAGCAGATGTCGAACATCACCTCAGTATTTGCAGAGCAGGCTCGCATCGGAGTGGTCGTTGGCTTCAAAATGGAAATGATTATGGAAGCGCACCCTCGAGCGACATTCGTATATAACGAGCTCTTTGATCAGACCAACACCAGTAAAAGCTTGCTCCGTGCACTTCGTGCAAGTTGCGATGGCGGCGTGCTCTGGATGAATGGCGATGTGGTCTTCGATGCGAAAGTGCTAGAGCGCGTCAAGCCAATGATTGACAAGGACCAATCATTTATTTGCGTGAACACCTCCAAGGTTGCCGAAGAAGAAGTTAAATACACCGTTGACAGTAGTGGAAATATCAAGGAACTATCCAAGAAAGTTGTAAATGCGCTGGGCGAAGCCGTTGGTATTAACTTTGTTGCAGCAAAAGATAAGGATGCCCTTATTAAACGATTGGAAGAAGTTGCTGATAACGATTACTTCGAACGCGGTATTGA
>CAZZFG010000030.1:0-2711 GCA_964653345.1 uncultured Bifidobacterium sp.
GCAATATAACCAGGAGCTTGCCAAATGAAAGAGTACTTTGAAGATTACTTGATTGGCTCCACCCGAGTGAGTACTGGACGCACAATCACTGAAGCAGACATTGTCTTGCATGCAGGCCAAACTGGAGATTTCTATCCGCACCATATGGATGCCGCATGGTGCGCTACGCAGCCATTTAAGGAGCGAATCGCCCATGGCACACTGATTCTCTCTGTCTCTGTAGGAATGCTGGCGGGCGAGATTAACGAAGTGGCAATGAGTTATGGGTATGACAAAGTCAGATTCATTGCGCCAGTTTTTATTGGCGACACCATCACATCGCACTCGGAGATTGTTGCTAAACGCGATCATCCCAAGCGAAATGGTGAGGGGTTGGTTGATGAGCAAGTAACTGTTAAGAATCAAAAAGGTGAGACAGTCATAGCTTTTATCCACGTGTATCTGGTGCAACGGAGGAGCGCATGAACGTTCAATTAGATCCGAGAGTACATACCGCGATGGTCTCCGACTCTCTTGATGATCTTGGTATCCGCAATAACGTCATGGATGCAAAGATCAGACCTTTGCAGATGACGATGCGCGCTGTTGGTACCGCTGCAACAATCAAATTCGTTCCAGATTCTGAGTACGACAAGAATGATCCGTACGGAGCAGCGATTGATTTTCTTGACACGTTACAAAAGGACAATGTCGTGACCATCGGCACTGGTGGTGGCTTACTCTCTGCATTCTGGGGCGAACTCTTCTCCGCAGCATCAAAGGCACGCGGTGCAACTGGCGTTGTCACCGATGGGCCCATTCGCGATACTCAATTAATCCTCAAGGTTGGTTTTGATGCCTTCGGCGTGCTCTCTCGACCCCTTGATTACAAGGGACGGATGCGGGTTGAATCCACCCATCAGCCGACAGAGGTAGGTGGCGTACTTGTGCACCCGGGAGATGGCATCGTTGCAGATAATGATGGCATCGTGGTCGTACCAAAAGAACTCATTGATCAGGTCTTTACGATGGCAAACGAGCGAGCACAAAAAGAAAAAACAGTACTTAATGAATTGAACAAAGGACGAACCGTTCGATCAGTCTGGGATGAATACCGATTGCTATAGAAAGAGGGAGAAATGGCACATAAAAGAGTTATCGATTCACATCAACATCTATGGATGATGAGTGAGCGCGCATATTCCTGGATTGCACCTGAATATGGCCCTCTCTATGACGACTTTAGTCCAGAGCGTCTTGCACCTGAGATTCCTGCCTCAGGTGTCACTGACTCCATTCTCGTGCAAGCGGCAGACACATACGAAGACACCTTCTATATGCTCGATATTGCTGCACATAGTGATTTTGTAAAAGGTGTAGTCGGATGGGTGCCATTTGACCGACCTAATGAAGCGCGGGCGGCGCTCGAAGTATTGAGAAAAAGCCCATACTTCAAAGGGGTTCGTAATCTCTCGCACGATTACAGCAACCCTAAATATGAGTCGGATGACAAGTGGATCACCCGCCCTGCTGTCCTTGAGACCATTGCAATGGTCGAAAAGGCAGGACTTGCTCTCGATTATGTTGCCGTGAATCCTGCGCACGTTGATAACGTGCCGGTCCTTGCAGCAAAATTCCCGAACTTGAAAATCGTCGTCGATCATTTTGCTAAACCTGGCATTGCCGATAAAACTTGGGAACCGTGGGCAACGCAAATGTCCAACCTTGCCAAACATAAGAATGTCTACATGAAGTTCTCTGGTCTCAACACTGCTTCTGCCCCAGGTTGGACAGTTGCAGATTGGCAGCCATACGTCGACCACGTGGTCACCGAGTTTGGCGCAAATCGAACGCTCCTTGGCGGCGATTGGCCAGTTATCGTGCTCATGAATAACTATGTTGAAGTCTGGAAAGCACAGCTAGAGGCAATCGCAAAGTACTCTGCAGAGGATCAAGAGTGGATCACTCATAAGACTGCAGAACATGTGTATGGAATATAAATAAGAGAACAAGGGAGATAGAAATGGTGCAACGTTTTGCAAGTGTATTGGGAATACCAAAAGAGAATCGCGAACGGTACGAAGAACTCCATGCCGCGGTATGGCCTGAAGTCTTAGAGCAAATCAAGAAATCGAACATTCGCAATTACTCCATCTACCGTTACGGCGAATTGCTCTTCTCTTATTTTGAGTACGTTGGTGATGATTTTGATGGTGATATGGCAAAAATGGCTGAAGATCCCGCTACGCAACGATGGTGGGACATCAATAAGCCACTACAACGACCACTTCCGGATCGTGCCGAAGGCGAGTGGTGGGCAGCGATACCTGAGATTTTCCATACCGATTGATTGCTCTGACTAGCCACTTCTAACGAAAGGTTCTCCTCTTGGCAGCGCGTCCTGAATTACCTCTTGACGGTTTTCTAGTCCTGGATTTCAGTCAATTTCTTGCCGGTCCGGTCTCAGCGATGCGCCTTGCTGATCTCGGTGCGCGCGTAATCAAAATCGAACGTCCAGGCGTAGGTGATATCGGTCGAACGCTTGCTTTTGCCGGGCTTGAGAGCGACGGAGATACTCTCTCTTTTCACATTATGAATCGAAATAAAGAAAGCTTCGCTGCCGATTTAAAGAATCAATCAGATCTTGCTGAAGTCAAAGCGCTAGTAGCGAAGGCTGATGTCATCATTCAAAACTTCCGACCCGGCGTAATCGAACGATTAGGTTTGGGCTA
>CAZZFG010000030.1:2811-4882 GCA_964653345.1 uncultured Bifidobacterium sp.
ATGTCATCATTCAAAACTTCCGACCCGGCGTAATCGAACGATTAGGTTTGGGCTACGAAGATGTGAAGAAGATAAATCCAAGAATCGTCTATGGCAGCGCATCTGGATATGGCACCACTGGTCCTTGGATTGAGCGCCCAGGTCAAGACCTGCTGGCACAATCGATGTCTGGACTTCCTTGGCTCAATGGCCAAGAAGGGCATCCGCCGATCCCCGTTGGCTTAGCAGTCGCTGACATATTTACCTCAACGCATCTCGCACATGGCATCACGGCGCTACTGCTTCGTCGCGAACGAACAGGGGTAGGCGGATTAGTTGAGGCAAGTTTGATTGAGTCGATGCTCGACCTGCAATTCGAATTAATTAGCGCGAAATTATTTGATGCTGCCACTCTGGTCAAACGCGGCGCAGGAGCGCATGCATTTCTCTCTGCACCTTACGGGCTCTACAAGACAACCAGTGGCTATCTCGCCATTGCGATGACTCCTGTCCCGCAACTTGGTGCGCTGCTCGGGCTGGATTTCTCTCAATATGAAGATCCAAAGAGCTGGTGGTCGGAACAAAGTGAAATAGTGAAGAAACTCTCCGATCTTTTAGCAACGCAAAGTACGGATCACTGGCTCGCCATTCTTGATAAGGCTGATATCTGGTGCGCACCCGTACTCACGCTCCCTGAGTTGATTGAGAGCGAAGGTTTCAATGAATTAGATATGACACAAGAGACGGTGCGACGTGGAAAATCTGGCGCCGAAGTCAAGATTCCAACAACGCGATCACCGATGAAAATCGATGGTAAAACTCTCAAGCACCGAAAAGGCGCACCCCATGTTGGCGAAGATACTGAGAAGATCAGAAAGGAATTCCTCTCATGAAGAATCCAAATCCCGACGAAAAAGCTCGCTACCAAGTCCCAGTATGGAACCAAGAGCTCGAATTCTACGAGGATTATCAAGTAGGAAAAGTAGATCGATCAATTCGTCGCACAATCTCTGAGGGCGAGCTAATGATTTTCTCCTCGCTACTTCTCGATCTTCATCCTTATGTCGCCGACGATAAGTGGGCCCGCGAGGAGGGCCTCTTTGGCAAACGCATCGTCCCTGGCGCTCTGGTTTTCTGCTACGGCATGGGGCTTTTTGCGCATAACAACATCAATACTTTCAGTTATGGATACGACAAGTTACGTTTCATCAAACCAGTGTTTATCGGCGACACTATCTATGCCATGCGTACTTTCTTAGAGAAATCACCGAAGTACGAGAACTTAGGGCTCTTTCGAGTTGCTTACGAGGTGTTCCGAGCAGACGATGAAGAGCTCGTCCTCTACACCGAGCATTTACAAACTGTTAAATACCGAACTAGCCAGGCAGAGAATCAGTAGGAGCGCGACATGATCAATCCATTCAAGGAAGTCTCAGAGTTCTGCGATCTCTCCATTGATGAAAAGGTGAAATTACCAATTGCAATCGTTGGCGCGGGTGGCATAGTTGATGGTGCACACCTTCCTGCTTACAAGAAGGCTAATCTCACTGTGGTAGGTATTTTTGATACCGATCCTGCAAAAGCAAAAGATGTTGCTGCGCGACATGGAATCGGTAAAGTCTATTCAACGCTTGACGAGCTCATTAATGACCCAGCATCGAAGGTTATTGACATCGCAGTGCCCGCAGCAGCCCAACCAGAAATCTTCTTAAAAGTCGCAGCTGCTAAGAAACATATTCTTGCTCAGAAACCCCTTGCTACTACAGTTGAAAAGGGGGAAGAACTTGCGGCGAGCGCTAAAGCACATGGAATTGTTGCAGGAGTCAATCAACAACTTCGCTTTGAAGAGGGAATTGCTGCCGCATACAAGATGGTCGAACTTGGCATGATCGGTAAGGTCACTAATTTCGCTATCAACGTCAACCTTGATACACCCTGGCACATGTGGCCTTGGGCAAAAGATCTTCCTCGCCTTGAAGTTATGCTCCACTCGATTCATTACCACGACATGATTCGGTGGTTCCTAGGTAACCCCAAAACGGTATTTTGTGCTGCAGGACGAACTGCAGGTCAGTACCCAATTGGTGAGACT
>CAZZFG010000030.1:4982-6564 GCA_964653345.1 uncultured Bifidobacterium sp.
AACGGTATTTTGTGCTGCAGGACGAACTGCAGGTCAGTACCCAATTGGTGAGACTCGCACGATTAGCACCTACCTCTACGATGGAAATCTCACCGCCACAGTCCACTCCAACCACATGAACCGCGGTGGCGATAATTACGCGCTCTATCGAATTGATGGCGATCAGGGGTCGATACGCGGCACCTTTGGTCTGCTCTATGACTACCCAGATGGCCGTCCAGATACGCTCGAGCTCCGATCACATGTCATTCCTACTGATGGTTGGCTCCCCTATCCCGTCACGACGCGTTGGTTCCCGGATGCCTTCATGGGAACTATCGGACAAGTCTTCCGCGCGGTTGCTGGCACTGGTCCACTTCGCTCATCAGTTGCCGATAACGTCGATACCTTGAAGCTTGTCGATGCGCTCTATCGTTCAATGGATTCTGGCGCCTCAGCTCAATTTTGAAAGGCTATAGAATCTCCGAGTGAAACCAATCAAGAGCAAACGTCAATTCCCCGACGTCCCACATTTCATTGGCTTGATTGATTGGCGACTTCCTACTTTCCGCAGAACTAAGCGCGCAGTTGATAAAGCTGTCACTATCTATGATCTACAGAAGTTGTCGAAGAAAAGAGTTCCTAGGGCAACTTATGATTATGTAGAAGGCGGCGCACAACGCGAGATTAGCTATGAGCGATCTCTTGATGCATTTAAGAATCTTGAATATAACGTTCGGGTGCTACGCAATATCTCTCAGATTGATACAAGCACTGAAGTCTTTGGTACAAAAGTCGATCTCCCAATTATCTTCGCGCCCACTGGGTACACCCGCTTCATGTATCACGTTGGCGAACCAGCTGTTGCCGCTGTTGCTGAAGCGAATAACATGATTTATTGCCTCTCAACAATGGGAACCACTGCTCCAGATGAACTTGCAGCAGCTGTGCCAGGTGCACGGCGTTGGTTCCAGCTCTACATGATGCAAAATCGCGAGCAGAGCCTTGGCATGATCAACAACGCAAAAGAAAATGGTTTTGAGGCTCTAGTCATTACCGTTGATACCCCAGTTTCAGGTCATCGCCCTCGTGATATTCGTAATGGCTTAACTATCCCGCCTCGTTTAGGCTTCAAAACTATTGCATATGTAATTGCTAAACCTCGATGGTGGATCAATCTTCTAACGACCAAGAAATTAGAATTTGCTGCTTTCCGTGGTTGGGATAAACCACTTGCTGAACTTGCCTCTCACATTTTTGATTCGTCGATGACCTTTGATGACCTCGCGTGGGTTAAATCAGTCTGGAATGGCCCGATTGTCATCAAAGGCATTCAGTCAGTCGAAGATGCCGTCAAATGCAAGGAGGTTGGGGTTGATGCGATTGTGCTCTCCAATCATGGCGGCCGCCAACTAGATCGGGGAACTGTTCCGCTCGAGATTCTTCCCGATGTTGTCGCTGCGGTTGGCAAGGATCTTGATGTCTATATCGATGGCGCTGTCATGAGCGGGCAAGATGTTTACGGTGCAATCGCCCGCGGTGCTAAAGGCGTATTTGTAGGACGCGCTTATCTCTACGGAATTATGGCGGGCGGACAATATGG
>CAZZFG010000030.1:6664-8204 GCA_964653345.1 uncultured Bifidobacterium sp.
AAGAAAGAGACCACTGAGATTAGAGACTTGGAGAGCGGAATTCCCAAGTGACGATAGATTCCCAAATCTCCCAATCCATCAATTCGCCCCATTCCCACCAGATCAGGTGGTAGCACTGATGAATAGTAAAGATACGAGAGAAAAGCGCCAAAAGGAAAGTACGACGAAGCAAGAATCAGTCCCAGCAGCGTGTTATTTAGACCAATTCCATCAATCATTACATATAACGGCATAGCCATAGCAGTGATCGGGATAAGCATCGTTAATAGCGTAAGAAAGAGCAATAACCGCCGAAATGGCACGTCGAGTACGGCCATGACAAATCCTGCCGTAATACAACTAATGACAGATATGCCCATCGCAGAAAAGACGAATATCGATGTGTTTTTCAACCAGATAAAAAAGACTCCGTTGTCGTAGAAAACAATCGGTGAAAACACCATTCGAGCCACATCACGCAGAATCCAAAGCAGTGGAAAAGAAGCCCAAAAGGTGATGACTAGTAGGGTGAGTTTTATAAGGCGACTATTGCGCAGTTGAGCTCCTACTTCCATGCGCTTTTACTCTTTTTCATGAAATCGGTGTTGAATACGAATAACAATGCAAGTATCACATTTGGGATCAACATAATCAGTGACAACGCAACGCCTCCAGCAAAATCTGCATTTTTGAATGCATAGCCGAATGCAATCTGACTAGGTGACCAATCAGTTGTCATATTGGTATCCATTAAAAGATTGGGCTCGTTGAAGATCTGGAGGGTACTTACAATCACTAGAATGACCATGTAAGCCACGTACCTACCGATCATCGGCAGCTTCAAACGCCATGCTAATTGGAATCGGTTACATCCATCGACAATCCCTGCCTCCAACACTTCATGAGAAATCGAGCGGAGTGAGCCATATTGAATGACAATCCAACTGCCAATACCCGTTGAAAAAGAGATGACGCCAATAAGCCAACGAATGTTTGACTTATCCCACACCACGTCGTACCCAACCACTGCGGACCAGAAAAGAACTGCAACGGCAGTTGGAATAAGCCCCGGGATAAGAAAAAGTAATCGCATCGCATTGTTATATTTGAAATCTACAGAATCAAGTAAGAGTGAAACTGCCAGAACTGTGACAATCATCAGCGGTACAAAAATTGCTAGCAAGAAAAGAATGTTGATTAAAGCAGGGCCAACTCGAAAATCTTGAAGAATTTTAAGGAACGTTTCATACCCACCATCCATGTTAATCCACGAAGGATTTCGCACCTCAAGCACGCCATAAACAATTGGCACGATTCCGCAGAAGAGCATGAAAGCGACATACGGAAGAATCATCAAAGTAGGAACTACCTTGCTCTTCCGCCTCAGATTCACCTACGAATCATATAGGATCCACTAGGAGAAAATAGTGGTGCCTATCAGCATCAATGCGCAGAGCAACATCACCACAAAAGCAATATTTAACATCGTGCGCGAGAGACCTTTGCCCGTAAGTTCCCCCATGACCTCTTTATTGCGAGAGATTCTGGCAATAAGAAAAAT
>CAZZFG010000031.1:0-8126 GCA_964653345.1 uncultured Bifidobacterium sp.
GCTGTGGATGTTGTGATCGTGACCGGCATGAGCGGGGCGGGACGCTCCACTGCTGCTCATGTCCTTGAAGATCACCACTGGTACGTCGTGGATAACTTGCCTGCCTCCATGCTCTTCCCGCTCGTTGATGAGCTACGAAGTGAACGAGAAAAAGTGGCAGTTGTGATTGATGTTCGCAGCAAAGAATTTTCGACCGAACTCACAACTGGTGTGGCCGCCCTGAGAGCCAACGGAGACGATGTTCGAATTCTCTTCTTAGATTCACATGACGAAGTTCTAGTCCGTCGCTATGAAGGAACGCGTCGACCGCACCCACTCCAAGGTGACGATCGAATTGTCGATGGAATTGCACGAGAACGAGATCTCCTACGAAACCTCCGCGCCGATGCGGAGATAGTCATTGATTCCTCAGCACTTAACGTCCATCAATTAGCGCTTAAGATCGATCAGACATTCTCCAGCGAAAACGAGCGGGCGTTGCACTTATCGCTTCTCTCCTTCGGTTACAAATACGGCATTCCTTATGATGCCGATTTCATTCTGGACTGTAGGTTCATTCCCAATCCGCACTGGATTCCTGCTTTGCAACCGATGAGTGGAAAAGAAAAGCCGGTTTCTGACGCGGTGCTCTCGCATCCTGCAACTGAAGATTTCATCGCCGGATTCATGTCAGTGTTTAATGCTGCCAGCGCTGGCTTCCTGCGCGAAGGCAAGCGATATATCACTGTTGCATTTGGCTGCACAGGTGGCAGACATAGAAGCGTCGCAGTTGCACACGAAGTTGCTCAACGATGTAAAGCAATGGGGCTCGATGTTCACCTACAACATCGAGATGTTGATCGATGAGTAGCGCTCATCAAATTCCCGTTGTTGCCATGGGTGGTGGCCATGGGTTAGCTGCCACGCTTACCGCACTCCGTGAAATTACCACTGATATCACCGCTCTTGTGACGGTCGCCGACAATGGCGGATCAAGCGGCAGACTTCGCGAAGAGTTTGGCGTCATGCCTCCTGGAGATCTTCGAATGGCCCTCACGGCGCTCTGTTCGGATGACGAGTGGGGTAGAGGCTGGGCGAAGGTGTTGCAACATCGTTTCTCAAGTGATGGTGAACTTAACGGACATAGCGTTGGCAATCTCTTGCTAACTGCGCTCTGGGAGATCTATGACGATCCAGTTGATGGATTAAAGCGGGTAGGCCAACTCCTTCGGGTCGTTGGGCGAGTACTCCCAATGTCGTCGATTCCTTTAGAGATCCAAGCGCGAGTACGTTCTCGTAGCGATGGAAGCATTTCTATCGTTCGCGGACAGAGTGAAGTCGCGTTAGCGCGCGGAGTTATTGAAAACGTGGAGTTGATTCCCGAGAACCCGCCAACCCATCCAGAGGCGCTGGCCGCTATCAAGCGAGCAGAGTGGGTAACCCTAGGTCCCGGCTCGTGGTACTCAAGCGTCTTGCCACATGTGCTGCTTCCGGACACTCGAGCGGCTCTGGCGCAAACGAGCGGACGGAAATTGCTGCTGCTCAATCTCGTTGCGCCCCACCCTGGTGACGAGGCGGCGGAATTAGCTGCAGCAGGCAGGTTGGCTTTTCTCCATGAGCATGCTCCTGACGTTCCTATAGATGTGGTCCTTGCCGACCCGAGTATTCTCTCGAAAGAGCTAGAGGAGTACGTGGTCGCATTGGGAGCAACCTTGGAGGTACGTGACTTAGCCCACGGCCCAACCAGCGACCAACATGACCCAAAAAAGGTAGTTTCCGCTTTACGACAGATTATGACTAGCTAACAGAGTTAACGAGAGAAAGATTCGACCATGGCAATGACTGCGACTGTGAAGGATGAGTTAAGTCGCCTTGCCATCTCGAAACCATGTTGTCGCAAAGCCGAAGTATCTGCGCTGCTGAGATTTGCCGGCGGACTGCACGTAATGGCGGGCAAAGTAGTCGTTGAAGTAGAGCTCGACACCGCGCAAACTGCGCGACGGCTCCTCAAAGAGATATCTGAGGTCTACGGCCACACGAGTGATTTGAGCATTCTGACCCCTGGTGGTTTGCGTAAGGGGAGTCGATATGTGCTGCGAGTGGTTGAGACTGGTGAAGCGCTTGCGCGCCAAACTGGATTGATTGATGCCAATGGCAGGCCAGTACGAGGCTTGCCACCACAAATCGTCTCCGCTGCAAAATGCGATGCAGAGTCGGCATGGCGCGGCGCATTCTTGGCCCATGGATCACTGACCGAACCTGGTCGTTCGTCGGCACTTGAAATCACTGCGCCAGGGCCAGAGGCTGCACTTGCACTAGTCGGCTCAGCGCGACGACTGGGAATTACTGCCAAAGCGCGTGAGGTTCGTGGCGTTGATCGCGTTGTTGTCCGAGATGGTGATGCGATCGGAGCGCTACTTACATTGATGGGTGCGACCGACAGCTTTCTAGCATGGGAAGAGCGTCGGATGCGTCGCGAAGTGCGCGCCACGGCAAACCGTCTTGCAAATTTCGATGATGCGAATCTACGCCGCTCTGCACGCGCTGCTGTGGCTGCTTCGGCGCGAGTTCAACGTGCCATAGAAATTCTTGGCGCTGAGATACCAGATCATCTCTTGGAAGCAGGTCGCCTACGTATCGAGCATGGGCAAGCGAGTCTTGAAGAATTAGGTTCGTTAGCGGTACCACCGATGACAAAAGATGCCATTGCAGGTCGCATTCGCAGATTACTCGCCATGGCAGATAAGAGAGCAGCTGAGATGGGAATACCAGATACTGAATCTGGCATCAGCCCAGATTTATTAACATGAATTTACGTCGAAGACTGAGATAAGTAGAAACGAACAGAACAGAACAGAACAAAATAGAACAGAACAGGAAGCGAAGATGGCAAGCACAGCACAATCTGGAAAAGCAATCAAGGTCGGCGTCAACGGATTCGGTCGCATTGGCCGTAACTTCTTCCGGGCGATTCTGGCCTCTGAAAGCGCTCGAGCAAATGTGGAGATCGTTGCCATCAATGACCTCACTGATACAGCCACCCTTGCACACCTATTGAAGTACGACTCAATCCTGGGGCCAATCGGGAAGTCGGTTTCACACACAGAGAATTCAATTACCGTTGATGGAAAGACCATCACTGTCTTTGCAGAGCGTGACCCCGCGGCGCTGCCATGGAGTTCTGTTGGAGCAGAGATTGTCGTCGAATCAACGGGAATTTTTACCAAGGGCGAGCAAGCGAAGAAGCATCTCACCGGTGGTGCGAAGAAAGTAATCATTAGCGCCCCAGCAACTGACGAGGATGTCACGATTGTGATGGGTGTGAATCACGATAAGTATGACCCTGCGAAACATACGATCATCTCCAACGCCTCGTGCACGACCAATTGCTTGGCGCCGATGGCTAAAGTTCTGCACGATACCTTTGGAATTGAACGTGGCATGATGACCACAATTCACGCTTACACGAATGATCAGGTGATCTTGGACTTTCCCCACAAAGATCTTCGTCGAGCACGCGCCGCGGCGACCTCAATTATTCCCAGTAGCACGGGAGCTGCGAAGGCGATCAGCCTTGTCTTGCCAGAGCTCAAAGGGAAACTTGATGGCTATGCGATGCGTGTTCCAGTTCCAGTGGGTTCGGTAACTGATTTAAGCGTCGAACTTTCGCGCGAAGTGTCAGCTGCAGAAATCAATGCTGCGCTTAAGGCAGCTGCAGATGGACCTCTCAAAGGAATTCTCGAATATACCGAAGATCCAATTGTCTCTGCAGATATCGTGACCAATCCACACTCGTGCATAGTTGATAGCCAACTCACAAAAGTGATCGGCACGAGTGCGAAAGTTGTTGGCTGGTATGACAATGAGTGGGGATACTCCAATCGATTGGTAGATCTCGTCTCCTTCATCGGACGCTCGCTCTAAAGGTTTACGTAACTAAACCATGCAAACTCTTGAGTCGATTGATTTCACTGGCAAGCGTGTGATTCTTCGTTGCGATTTGAACGTACCGATTGCACATGGGCAGATAACTGATCCCGGACGGATTATTGCCTCGCTTCCCACTATCCAATTGATTCGAAAGAAAGCTGCATCAATTGTCATCTTGGCCCATCTAGGTAGGCCAAAGAATGGATTTGCAGCAGAGCTCTCGCTCACCCCAGTAGCAAATCGACTCGGTGAATTACTCGGCGATGTTGTCTCATGCGCCACAGATATCGCAGAGGCGAAAAAACTTGCTGCGGCTCGTCCTGGAACTGTGGTCTTGCTCGAAAATATCCGGTTCTTTCCTGCTGAGACGAGTAAAGATGAGAATGAGCGAAAAGCTTTTGCAAAGGAATTGGCAACCCTGGGTGAGATTTATGTCGGTGATGGATTTGGCGCAGTGCATCGAAAGCATGCATCGGTCTACGACCTTCCCCAATTGATGCCACATTGCGTCGGTCGACTTATTTACGAAGAGATGCGAATTCTCAATACTCTCGCAACAGATCCTGATCGCCCTTACGGTGTGATCCTTGGGGGAGCAAAAGTTTCCGACAAAATCGGCGTAATTAGTAATTTGCTGGATCGGGTAGACATCTTGGCGATTGGCGGAGGAATGGTCTTTACTTTTCTCGCTGCACAAGGTCGTGAAATTGGTAACTCTTTGGTCGATCGAGAGCAGATACCACAAGTCAAAGAGTTAATTGAACGAGCGCAACAACGAGGTGTGAAATTGCTACTTCCAGAAGATGTAGTAGTCGCACCACAATTTGCCGCAGATTCTCCAGCAACTGTGGTGCCAGCAGACCAGATTCCAGCCGATCAGATTGGTCTTGATATCGGACCAAAAAGTGCGGCGCGATATGCCAAAGAGTTAGAAGATTGTCGAACTGTTTTTTGGAATGGCCCGATGGGAGTCTTTGAGTTCCCAGCTTTTGCCAATGGCACCCGCGTGATTGCACAGGCCTTGGCAGAATTGCCGGGGCTTAGCGTTATTGGCGGTGGCGATTCCGCTGCAGCGATTCGCCTTTTGGGATTTGATGAAGAGCAATTTGGTTATATATCCACCGGCGGGGGAGCATCACTTGAGTTCCTCGAGGGCAAAGAATTACCTGGCATTCAAGTATTGGAGACGTGATGAGCACCACTGACAATGTAGATTTGAGAAAACCTCTCATCGCTGGAAACTGGAAGATGAATCTCAATCATCTCGAGGCGATCGCTGTCACTCAAAAACTTGCCTTCTTGCTTAATGAAAAAGATTACGAAACGAGCGAGATTGCTGTACTCCCGCCATTTGTTGATATTCGCTCAGTTCAGACGCTTATTGATGGCGACCGGCTCCAATTGCAATACGGCGCACAAGATTTATCGCCATTTCCTTCGGGTGCTTACACGGGTGATATCTCAGGCGCGATGCTTGCCAAACTTGGATGCACTTTTGTTGTTGTCGGACATTCCGAACGTCGAGCGCACCATGGTGAGAGCGATCAAATCGTGAATAGTAAAGTCAAAGCTGCACTCAGCGTTGGCCTCACTCCGATTCTCTGCGTGGGCGAGAGCGATGAAATCCGTTCCGCGCAGACGCATATCGAGTACGTCACCACACAACTCGATGGCGCGCTGGCGGGCATCACTCCTGGACAGGTAAAGAAGATCGTCATCGCTTATGAGCCCATTTGGGCCATCGGGACCGGAAAGAGCGCGACCCCAGAGGATGCCCAGGAGATGGCTCAGGCGCTCCGTGCGCGAATCGTGAAGCTAGCCAACGGCCCCACCGCCGCCCAGATTCGGATTCTCTATGGAGGGTCGGTCAAAGCCTCGCTCATCAAAGAGATCATGGCCTGCCCTGATGTGGACGGGGTTTTGGTGGGTGGAGCGAGCCTAGATCCAGAGGAGTTCGCCAAAATCGCGAAGTTTCATAAGTTTTAACGGGTATCCTTAAGGCCTACCCGTACGAGGAGTGACGATGGTTCTAGGTCTTTCAATATTTCTGTGCATCCTCAGTCTCTTGATGATTCTGTTGGTCTTGCTCCACAAGGGCAAGGGAAGTGGTCTCTCCGATCTCTTTGGCGGCGGAGTCTCATCTTCTTACGGCGGCTCCTCGGTCGTGGAGCGGAACCTCGATCGGATCACCATTGTCGTTGGTGGCCTTTGGTTCGCGTCGATTGTGGCGCTGAGCCTCTTACTCAAGGTCTAATGCGGGTCTGATGCAGGTCTAATGCGGGTCTGATGCAGGTTTGATTTACGTACGATGATTCTAAAACTCAAGCACGAGGGAGCGAAACGATGAGTGGAAGCGCAATTAGAGGTAGTCGCGTCGGCGCCGGCCCAATGGGTGAGGCAGAGCGTGGCGAAGCAATCGCGCGTTTTCGTATCTCGTATTGGTGCGCAAATGGTCATGAGACTCGACCATCATTCGCCGACGATGGTTCGGTTACACCCCCCGATGAGTGGGATTGCCCGCGCTGCGGTTTTCCAGCTGGTCGCGATAAGGCAAATCCACCAAAGCCAGTGAAGAACGAGCCGTACAAGACGCACCTTGCCTATGTTAAAGAGCGTCGCTCAGCGACTGAAGGCGCAGCGATTTTGGAAGAAGCGCTTAAGAAACTTCGCGGAGAGCTCGACTAAGTTCCGTCACTTCATCCCACGTTAGGTGAAGATGGAGCACGTCTCGTCCTGCCTCTTTTAGCGCAGCGACATCTCCTAGCGCCTGAGCAGAAATCAGATCAGCGAAGGTATAGCTCTCGCCCGGAATTGGATAGTCGTCAGTTGAATCAATTGTCACAACGAGAAACGCACCGATATTTGGTCCACCTTTATGGCATTGTCCCGTTGAATGTAGATAACGTGGCCCAAAACCAAGGGTTGTGTTAGCCATCAGCGCTTCGGCTAAGCCGGCGCGCAGCTGGTAGATAGCATCGCGTGCACTTGGATCGCGAAGTGGTGTGAAGGCAAGAAGCGCACAATAGTGATTGTCCTGCATGCTCGTTTTCGCTACCAGGTCACGAATGGCCTTTGATGCATCGCCTGCATTGCGGAGCGCATCTGCTCCAAGAACCGCTCCATTGCGCAGCGCATTATTTGTTGCCTCTTTTGCGCTTGCCACGTTTGGTTGATCAAAGGGATTTACACCAATCGCAAAACCAAGGAGGGCGGTCGCCCACTCCCACAAATAGAAGTTAGCCCCTAGTCGAGCGCTATCTAGCGCTTCATTTATTTCAAGAGGGAGTTGTTCGTTGGCTATTTGCGTGATGACAGGAATGATTCCGCGACCATCTTTGCCAGTCGATTCTGCGACGAGCTGTTCAATCCAATCGCTCAGTGGATCACTGGGAAGTCGTAAGAAAGGTTCATGAGAAATAATTTGATGGACCAGCGCTATCGCCGGATTCATTTCGCCGTTGATAACTGGTGCAGCAAGAATTGCTTTCATATCTGCTGCATCATCGAGAAGCTCTGCGCAATCAACGCCAAGGAGAGCGCTTGGCAATAATCCGAATATTGAGAGCGCGCTAAAGCGTCCGCCCACCTCTGGTACGCCAGGGAAGAATTTGATATCACGCTCCTTTGCCCAATTTTCTAGTGGCGATCCAGGGTCGGAGATGATGATCAAATGCTCTTTAAGTGGCAATTGTGCGATCTCTAAGCGTTCACATATCGCTTTGAGATGAGAGAGCGTCTCGAGCGTTGTCCCTGATTTCGAAGAGAGAACAAAGATGCTCTGTTTGGGGTCTGGTTCTAGCGCTAACCGCACATCAACCGGATGGGTTGAATCAAGAAGCGTCAGCTCTTTTTTATTGGCCGCGGCAATAACTTCAGGCGCGAGCGAGGAGCCACCCATGCCAGAGAGGACTACGCGAGTAAACCCGGAACTTCGCGCCCACGCTGAAAGGGCATCGAGGGCAGGAAGCAGTTCGCGGGAGCGCTCAGGAAGATCTATCCAACCTAATCGTTCACGCGCAACTGGTTGCGCGAGTTCGCCCCACAGAGAGCTATCGTGTTCAGCAAGTCTTTTGTTGGCTACTGCCAGACTTTGTCCGCTCGTTACATCATTCATAACTGTGCCGCGATTGTTTTAATGAGCGCTTCCCATGCATCATTAAACTTTGCAATCCCATCGCGCTCTAGTTCATTCACCACCTCATCGTAGGAAATTCCTA
>CAZZFG010000032.1:0-8065 GCA_964653345.1 uncultured Bifidobacterium sp.
AGGTGCGCCTCGCCCATAGCCTCAGACATTGTGGGGTGGGCGTGGATCAACGGCGCCACATCATCGGCTGTCGCCTCCCAGTTGTAGATCAATTGCGCCTCGGCGAGTAGTTCGCCGACTCGGCTGCCAACCATATGAATTCCCAGTACCGGACCATTCTTCTCGGCAACCAGTTTGATTGAACCTGAAGTCCGCAGAATCTGAGATTTACCATTTCCAGCTAAATCGTAGACAAGCTCCACAACATCATGGCCACGTTCTTTGGCTTGTGCAGTCGTTAAGCCAACCGAAGCAACCTCTGGTTCGGAGTATGTCACTCGTGGAACGCCATCATAATTAATTGGACGTGGATTGAGTCCGGCGATTTCTTCGGCAACAAGAATTCCTTCACCAAATCCAACGTGGGCAAGTTGTAACGTCGGAATGAGATCACCCACGGCGTAAACATTTGCAACATTGGTTCGACACTTGTTATCAACGAGTACATAGCCACGGTCCATTGCTACACCAATGCCTTCGTAGCCAAGATTCGCTGAAGTTGGCCCACGTCCTACTGAAACAAGTAGGAGGTCAGCTTCAAATTCGCGGCCATCCTCTAGCGCCACTTTGACGCCTGAATCTGTTGGGGTTGCGCTCTTGAAACGAACGCCTAATTCAAAGTTGATGCCACGCTTTCGATAAGCGCGTTCAAGCAATTTTGAGGTTGATTCATCTTCCAGTGGAACTAAATGTTGTAAGCCTTCGATAATCCGAACATCAGAGCCAAACGATTTCCAAACGGATGCGAATTCGCAACCAATCACGCCGCCACCAAGAACGATTACGCTCTTGGGAACGTAATCAAGAGCGAGCGCATGATCGCTTGTGACAATTGTTGTTCCATTTATCTCAAGCCCGGGAAGTGTCTTTGGGTATGAACCCGTAGCGAGAACGAGATTTTTACCCGTAATCTTTTCGCCGTTAACTTCAACGGTATCTTTCGAAATAACCTTGCCATGCCCCTCAATAAAAGTGATTCCGCGGCTCTTCACCAAACCTTGCAAACCTTTGTAGAGTTTTGTGATGACGCCATCTTTGTAGGTGTTGACTCCACCCATATCGATCCCACCTAATTCAGCGACTACGCCAAATTCATGCGCTTCACGTGTGTTATCGGCAATTTCACCTGCATGCAGTAGCGCCTTAGTAGGAATGCACCCTCGATGCAGGCAGGTGCCGCCAAGTTTGCCGGCTTCGATGAGGGCGACCTTTAGCCCAAGTTGTGCCGAACGAAGAGCACAGGCATATCCGCCTGACCCGCCACCAAGGATTACTACATCAAAGGACATCTATCTACTCCTGACTAATTTCAGCTGTGCTCGCCTTTTCTTAGATACCTATGGGGTTATCTTCCCACTCCTAGGCAGTGGTTGTGACCTCGGCAAAGTGGACCAGCGAGCGGATAGCAAAGCCCACCCCGCCTACGGGCGTATAGCCATGGGGTTGATCCTCATTAAAGGAGGGTCCAGCAATATCCAGGTGGAGCCAGGGGAGATCGGCAGGAACGAACTCGCGTAAGAAGAGGCCAGCAACGAGCATTCCACCCATTCGCTCCCCAATATTGGCAAGGTCTGCCACGGGGGAGTCCAGCGACGGGCGGAGCTCTTCGGGAAGGGGCATCGGCCAGAAGCTTTCGCCAGCAGATCGCGCGGCAGCGAGAAAGCGCTCACGGAAAGCATCGTCATTTCCCATGACTGCAGCAGTTCGTTTGCCAAGCGCCACAATCTGCGCGCCGGTGAGCGTTGCTACATCGATGATGCCATCGAGGTTTTTGCGGAGCTCGACAGCGCGCACTAGCGCATCAGCAAGGATCAATCGACCCTCGGCATCCGGATTAAGCACCTCAACAGTTTTGCCACCATAAATCGTGATGACATCGCTAGGGCGAGTTGCGCTCTCACTCACCATGTTCTCGGCAAGCGGTGCCCATGCATCAATTGAGATTGGGAGTTTTAATTGAGCAATCGCCATGATTGCCGTAACAACGGCAGCGGCACCACTCATATCTGACTTCATCGCCTCCATGCCCTGCGCAGGCTTCAATGCCAAACCACCAGTATCAAAGGTGATTCCCTTGCCGACGAATGCATATTTTTTCTTTGCTTTCGCCGGGGAGTACGAGAGGTGTAGTAGACGAGGTGGATTTGCAGAACCTTGACCGACCGCAGTGATTCCGCCATACCCTTCAGATTTAAGTTGCACGTGCGTCTTCACGCTTGCGCGCACATTGGCAGGAAGTGCACTTTTCACGAGCGAGACGAATTTCTCCGGCGTGAGAAAGCTTGGTGGCATATTAATTAAATCTCGCGCAAATCGAATCTGTTCGACAAGAATTTGCGTTCGCTTAATCGTTTCGGGTGCGCTCTTGATTGTGCGCCCGGGAGCAAACCCAATTTTCGCTAGTGAAACTGGCAATTGCTCTGTACCTTTGAATTGATGGAAGTGGTAAGCACCAAGGGCAGCGCCTTCGACGACGGCTCTGAATTCCTCGCCATCCTTACACGCAATCGCAAATGTGGCCCCGTTGTGCCCCAGTAGCGCGCGAGAGGCAACGCCCGCTGCTCGCCTTAAGCCTTCGAGATCTGATTTCTGTGGGAGCGCAACGGCCACAATCAGCTCTCCTTCGGAGTTGGTGAGCGATCGCACTTCTTCGCTCTTTCCTGTCACGCGAGAGTTTCCCAACGCCTTCACTAACCACAGAGCCGCTTTCGGGGTTACATGAGAAGAACTAGCAACGAGAGTTACTGCTGCACCTGCTGCCGAACACTTGTAGCCAACAACTATTGGTGCAGATTTACCAAGATCTCCCAGCGAGAGTTTTATCGAGAGTGTCATGGTGAGAGCCTAACGATTCGAGGTACCTTGAGCCGGTGGAATCGCCATTACTTTCGATACATCAGGCTCTTGGAGCAAAGCTCGGAGATTTTGCTGGGTGGCAGATGCCATTGGAATACCCGGCGCCGGTCGGAGGCGGAACTCTTGCTGAGCATCAGGCGGTACGGGAACTTGCCGGACTCTTTGATGTCTCCCACTTAGGAAAAATCGAAATCAGCGGAAGTGGCGCGAAAGATTGGGCAAACGCAATCTTCACCAATGACCTCAATCGCATCACGGCTGGGCAAGCCCAATACTCCTTGCTCTGCAATGAAATGGGTGGAGTCATCGATGATGTCATCATCTATTGCCGCAGCGCAGATGATCTTCTCGTCATTCCGAATGCGGCGAATGCCGAAGCCGTACTCAAGGTACTTATTTCACAAAATCACGATTCAAAACTTTTGATCAAAAATCGACATCTAGATTTCGCCGTAATTGCATTACAAGGTCCGCTCTCGAAAGAAGTGCTCAAGTCAATTGGACTGCAACGTGACTTGGAATACATGTCCTTCACCGATATTAATTTTGAAGGGGCGTCGTTCACGTTATGCCGTACGGGATATTCCGGTGAACATGGATATGAATTGATTCCTCCAACAGCCAAAGCGATTGACTTATGGAATGTGCTCAGCCGCGAAGTTTTACGGATTGGTGGAAAGATTGCTGGTTTGGGAGCGCGAGATACTTTGCGAACCGAGATGGGTTACCCACTCCATGGCCATGAATTATCGCTCACCATCAACCCGCTGGAGGCTAATCTCTCTTGGGCTATCGGCTGGAAGAAAAACGAATTTCACGGTGCTGGCGCTCTTCGCGCCGAACAAGTAAAAGGTATTAACAGATTACTCCGCGGTCTTTTGCTAACCGAACGAGGAATTCCGCGCGGAGGAATGCTGGTGCGCAACGGCCTTGGCGCGGTTGTCGGCGAAGTGACCAGCGGAACGTTTTCTCCTACTTTGAAGGAGGGCATCGCTCTTGCGCTTATCGAATCAGGAATCGAGGTTGGCGAGCAGCTCTCAGTAGATGTGCGCGGAAGAAACTTAAGCGCAGTGGTAACAAAACCACCATTTGTTACCTCTCATGTGCGCGATTGAATACGACGTTTCCGCGCTGCATTGCCCTGCGTAGTGAATGAAGGACGGCTCGCCCAAGGGTCACAATTAAAATAACGTTGAAAATCGCCCGTGGAATATCCCACGCTAAAGCGGTAGTGAAGTGGAAGATTAAAAATCTCTGCAAATTTTCAAGAACACTTCCACCTGGCACATAGGCAATCGACGTTGCTGGCGAGACAATCCACGGCCACAGTTGAAGATCCATCATGAAACCGAAGAACTCCGCAGCGATTGCACCGTATCCAGCAAGCAGAATAATCTCGAGACGTTGTGAACGGATGTGCGGTAGCGCTCCTGCGCCCCAGCCGATCCAGGCGGCGCACATCATTTGAAAGGCAAGCCACGGGCCAACCCCTCCGGTGAGTAGTGCAGATGCCAACATTGTTGTTAAACCTAGGATGAATCCAAACCTCTTCCCGAGCGCTCTGCCACCAATGATGATGAGAAACCAAATGGGTTCAAGCCCCACTGCGCCCGCACCAATCGCGCGAAGTGCAGCTCCAGTGGCGCTTAGAACGCCGAGAAAGGCAATCGACTTCACATTTAATCCACCAGAAGTAATTTCAATGATTGCTACTACGGTCACAAGCGGCATAAGTGCAAGAAAGAGCCAGCGCGCCGCGCGATCGTTTTCGGCTGCTACAAATAATGGCCATGTGAATGCGAGAAATCCAACAAGCGATGCGATGAGAATTGTGAGCGCTGAAATTGCGTGGGCAGGAAATTGACTCTTGTGACTAATGGTGATGGTCACGAATTCTCACCCAATGACTGCAACACTTCAGAGACCGTCAACCACCTGGCCGGTGCTAATACCTTTGCCACTTGCGGTGCGAAAGCGGGAGATGAGGTCAAAATGTCAGTGACCTCACCGTCGGCAACAATCTCACCGTCGGCAAGCACAACAACGCGCGTTGCAACATCTGCAATTATCTCTACATCATGTGAAGCAAGTACCACTGCAGTGGAGCGGGAAATCATTCCCGTGATAGCGGCAACCAATCGCTCTTTCGCTCGATAATCAAGTCCGCGCGTTGGTTCATCGAGTACCAAAAGCGCAGGTTTTCGAGCAAGCACTATCGCAAGTACAAGGCATAGTCGCTCGCCCTCGGAGAGATCTCGTGGGTGCACGGTCAGATCAATCTCTGGCAACAGAGTGCGAAGCATTTCTTCGGTTGTTCCTGGTAGTACGTGATTATCTCGATCGCTATTGAGAAGTTCCTCAAAAACTGTTTGCCCATAGAGAAGGTCGCTAGCTTCTTGCGGGACATACCCAACATGGCTGATTAACTCACTACCACGGAGAGTTTGTGGGTCCTTGCCAAGAACTCGTACGTCACCACGCTCAATCTCTCGCAACCCAACCATGCTCGTTAGTAGCGTCGATTTACCTGCGCCATTGCGCCCCATCACCGCAACTACTTCGCCAGATGAAACAGTAAGAGCGATATCGTGCAAAGCAACTTTTTGACCATATCGAATTGTTAAATCAGATATCTCAAGGATCTTCTTAGCAAGCGGATCAATGATTTCTCGAGTAGGTGGTCGGGTAATTTGTTGAGCAAGATGACTTATGGTGCGTCGCGCATCTCGCACTGTCATGGGAACGTGTTCGCTCTGTAAAGCTCTAGAGAGTTGGATTATTGGCGGCGCTAACGGAGAATCTTTGAGGATAACTTCGGGCAAGCCAATTGCCACATTCTTTTCATCCTTGACGTAGATAACTCGATCTACGAATTGCAGAACGCGCTCTAACTTATGTTCTGCGATGATGACTGTTAGCCCCAAATCGTGGACGAGTCTCGAGAGCGTCGCCAAAACTTCTTCTGCCGCTATGGGGTCAAGTGCGCTTGTTGGTTCGTCTAGGAGAAGAATTTTAGGGTTCATCGTTAACACGGATGCGATTGCCACTCGTTGTTGTTCGCCGCCGCTTAAAGAAGTTAATTTCCGATCGCGAAGAGGTGCAAGAGCGAGTAAATCTAAGGTGTCTTCCACGCGCTTTCGCATAACTTCAGGAGCAATGCCGAGTGATTCCATCCCAAAGACAAGCTCTTCTTCTACGGTATCGGTGACAAAGCCAAGTGCGGGATTCTGCCCGACTATTGCGATGAGATCCACAAGGTCTCTTGGCTTTTGTAAAGCAGTATCTCGATTATCAATCTTTATCGAACCGGAGAAAATTCCGCCCGTGTGATGGGGGACCAATCCGTTCATCAACTTCAGTAAGGTTGATTTTCCGGCGCCGGTATCACCCATGACCAGGACGAATTCTCCCTCAGGTACTTCAAAAGATAGGTTTTCAAAAATTGTTCGTTGTACGTACGGGTATACCAACGTGACGTTATCAAATTTGATCATGCGTTCTGCCTATTTGATGTGACGAAAAGTGGAACGATGCAGGTAAGCAGAAGCGCTATGGCAAGTACCAGATTAAAAGTCATATTGGCAACTAAGGTAATAATAATTGCGCTGAATGAAGCTGACATCACGAGGAGTTCTTCCTTGCGCCAGGGGAGCGGCCGGTATTTGGTTCGCGCATTCATTTTATTTCCAAGCATTAGACCGATCACAAGAGCTGATAGTGCAAATATAAGTCCGAATGTGTAACGGGAACCGATGAGCATGAGAACCACCGACAATAAAAGCGCACCGGTGCCAATCAGAATCAAAATGGTAGGAGCAAGTTTTCGGTAACCTGTTGAGGTTGCTGATTTGTGTCCATAACCACGAGCTTCCATCGACTCAGCCATGATGAGCGCACGCTCCAAAGATTCTTCGAAGAGCGGAATGACGCTTCGTTTAAAGCTAAAGCGGCTTTCGTCGCCGCGAAGTTTCCGTGCCTCACCGATTCTTTTCACGCTCATTGCGAAGTGTGGAATCAAAGTTGTTGCGATGATTAATGCAACTCCCGCTTCATGCAATATGCCCGGCAATGACCTAAGGGTTTGTTTTGGGTTCGCCAGTGAACTTGCCCCTGCAAGGGTCACAACCAAGGCGAAGATGGTAAGCGATTCCATGAAAACGAAAGTGAGCCTTTCACTTGTGACGGCGCCACCAAGAAAGATTCCCGCTAACCATTCAGGGAGTCGAATTCGAGGGAGCGAGAAGATCACTTGACCATCTCCAGGGACGCTGAAGATGAGGGCAATAACCATCCGAATCAAGAGAGCAACGCATGCAATCTTGATTCCGATGGTGAGAGCTGATGCCCAAGGGTCCCTCGATCGGCGTGCGAACGTCACAACCATGGTGGATGCGATGATGATCGCAAGCAACCAAAAATTCACGGTACGGCTTGTGGCAATCGCCAAACTAATGCCCCAAAACCACCACGCGAGTGGATGTAACGTTCGCACGCGAATCACTTTTGTGTGAGTTATTTCTTCTTTAGTGACTCTGGGACGGCAATAGGATCAGCGCCGCAATCCTTACTTGGGAAACCGTTGATGCCGCATATGAATCCACCTTCTCCCGCGCGCACTTCTGAAGCTTTGTTCAGTACATCAAGTCCTGTTGCGTCAACTGGTACCGATACGCAACCGCTAGAGGCTTCCGGTGCGCTATCGCCCTCCGGATAGATTGCTGGATCTCCGAATTCGATGATGTAACCGACGCGTTTTGCTCCATCGGTGACCGCTGTAACTCCACATAGTTTTGCGAAATCGGGTTGCGCAACCGGTGCAGCAGGATCGACGACTCCTTCGGCAGAGAGGGTGTAATTCCAGCCTTCGACTGTGCCATCTGCGGGGTTAGTAGTTGCTGGGCCTTCCATGGCAGTGGTCCAACTTGTTCCATCAGCGCTACTTTGGGAGTAACCCCAATAGCGATATCCAACGGCCGCACTGGAGTTGGATGAGCCTTCAGTTGCCTTATCTGAATCTGTAGCTGAATTTGAATTTGAAGTAGAGGAGCAACTTGCAAGTGAAATGGTTAACGAAAGCAGAACAAAAAAAGCAGTTCCAAATTTTTTGAGAGATTGTTGTGACACTGGGATCCTTTCAAGAAAGGGTCCACAAGGCTTAGACAGAGAAGGC
>CAZZFG010000033.1:0-2242 GCA_964653345.1 uncultured Bifidobacterium sp.
TGCAACAATATTCAGCAGGTTTGATTGCAACCACTGGTTGCCCAGGCGGTGAAATACAAACACGACTACGCATGGGCGACTATGCGGGTGCAAAGAAGGCAGCAGGCGATTACCAAGAGATCTTTGGTAAAGAGAATTACTTTCTAGAGTTGATGGAACATGGAATAGAGATTGAGAAGCGAACCCGAATTGATCTCCTGAAACTTGCTAAAGATCTCAACATCCCACTTCTTGCCACCAATGACCTGCACTACACCTACAAAGAAGATGAGCAAGCTCACGCTGCTTTGCTCTGCATCCAATCCGGATCAACTCTTGCTGATCCAAAACGTTTCAAATTTGATAATGACGAGTTCTACCTCAAATCTGCTCACCAGATGCGAGAACTTTTTGCAGAGATCCCTGAAGCGTGCGACAACACTCTTTTAATTGCAGAGCGATGTGAGATTTCCTTCCGTGAAGGAGAGAACCTCCTGCCCCAATTCCCAGTTCCAAATGGCGAGACTGAGGAATCATGGCTAGAGAAAGAAGTTGCGCGTGGTTTGGCGATGCGCTTTCCCGATGGCGTACCACCTGAACACCTCAAGCGTGCGGCGTACGAAGTACAAGTTATCTGTCAGATGGGTTTTCCCGGGTACTTCCTTGTGGTCGCAGACCTTGTTAACTATGCGCGAAAGGAAGGGATTCGTGTCGGACCAGGTCGCGGTTCGGCCGCAGGCGCCGTTGTTGCATATGCCCTAGGAATCACCGGACTTGATCCTATAAAGCATGGCTTACTTTTTGAGCGCTTTCTCAATCCAGAACGTATTTCGATGCCTGATATTGATCTTGATTTCGACGAACGCCATCGTGGCGAGATGATCCAATACGCAACTTCACGCTACGGAGAAGAGCGGGTTGCTCAGATCATCACGTACGGAACAATCAAAGCAAAGCAAGCCGTAAAAGATGCAACACGAGTCTTGGGTTTGCCTTACATAATCGGCGAGAAGATCAACAAGTCTCTTCCGCCATCAGTGATGGGTAAAGATATTTCACTCGAGGGAATCTTCAATCCTGATGATGAGCGATATGTCGAAGCAGGCGAGGTGCGCGCGCTGTACGACAGTGATGTCGAAGCTAAACGAGTCATTGATACTGCGAAAGGGTTGGAGGGTCTCAAGCGTCAGTGGGGCGTACATGCCGCGGGCGTGATCCTGAGTAAAGAGCCGCTTCTTGATGTGATCCCTATTCAACGACGTGAAGCAGATGGCTCCATCATTACCCAATTCGATATGGGCGCATGTGAATCTCTTGGTCTTCTCAAAATGGACTTTCTCGGCCTACGTAACCTCACAGTTTTGGATGACTGTCTAATAAATATCAAAAGTAATCAAGGGATCAGTTTCGCGCTCGAAGATCTGCCATTAGACGACGAGAAAACTTACGAGCTCCTATCGCGCGGGGAAACGCTCGGGGTATTTCAGCTCGATGGCGGACCGATGCGTTCGCTCTTGCGTTCGCTAGCGCCAGATTCATTTGAAGATATCTCTGCAGTGATTGCGCTCTATCGACCTGGCCCTATGGGCGCTAACGCGCACAATGATTACGCAGATCGAAAGAACAGTCGAAAGCCGGTAATTCCGATTCATCGCGAACTCGCAGAGCCACTCGCGGAGATTCTCGGAGACACCTACGGGTTAATTGTCTACCAAGAACAGGTAATGGCCATCGCTCAGAAGCTCGCTGGATTCTCTCTGGGTGGTGCAGATCTCTTGCGTCGCGCTATGGGCAAGAAGAAGAAAGAGATTCTCGATAAGGAGTACATCCCATTCCAAGCAGGAATGCAGGAGCGAGGCTATTCGGATAACGCCATCTCTATGCTCTGGGAGATTTTGGTGCCGTTCTCTGATTACGCATTTAACCGTGCACATAGCGCGGGCTATGGCATGGTCTCGTACTGGACGGCATATCTCAAAGCCAACTACCCGACTGAATATATGGCGGCGCTGCTCACCAGCGTTCGCGATGACAAAGATAAGAGCGCTCTCTATCTGAGCGAATGTCGCCGAATGGGCATCAAGGTCTTGCCCCCGGACGTCAATGAATCTGAATCCGATTACACCCCACGAGGTAAAGACATTCGATTCGGACTTGCCGCGATTAGAAATGTTGGTGCCGGCGCAGTTGAGTTAATTAAGAAAGCTCGCGAGGGCAAAGGGGCATTTACATCATTTGGTGATTTCTTGGCGAAGGTAGATGC
>CAZZFG010000033.1:2342-7771 GCA_964653345.1 uncultured Bifidobacterium sp.
TTGATCACTGGAATCCAGCGGAAGGTGACTAAGCAGGGCGCTTCTTGGGCCATTGTCACTCTCGAGGATCTCACCGGAGCTATCGATGTGATGGCGTTCTCTAATACCTATAACCAATACGCCACGATGATGGGTGAAGATGTAATTGTCCTTGTGAAGGGGCGAGTTGATCGTCGCGAAGAGGTTCCCAAATTCGTCCTAATGGAGATGTCGTTGCCGGATCTTCATCAAGAACGAAAAGGTCCATTGGTAATCACTCTTCCTTTAGCTCGCTGTACGCCACCAGTTGTGGAACGGATGAAAGAGGTATTGCGTTCACATCCTGGCACCACTGATGTGCATCTACGCTTGGAGAGCGCAACGGAGAACACCTTGTTGACTATTGACGAAGGCTTAAAGGTGAGCGCAACTGCGAGCTTAAGCGCGGATTTAAAAGCCCTTTTAGGGCCAAACTGTCTGACCTAAACACGCGCTACGCCTCCGTGAGTAGAACTTGAGTAGAATGAGCAAGTGAGCCGCCCAATCATCCGCGAAATCGACCTGAGCGCTCGACTAACCAGTGCGAGCTCTCGTAATGAGATCCGCGATCTAATCCCGCGCGCGACGCTTGATGTTGCTGGCGCTATGCGCGATGTTCAAGGAATCATTGATCAAGTTCGAACCGGCGGCGTAAATGCGCTTTTAGATTTGGGGGAGAAGTTTGATGGGATTCGCCCCAGTTCACTTCGTGTGAATGCATCAGATATATCTAGCGCGCTTGCGAATCTCGATGAGAAGGTAAAGCACGCTCTCTTGCTCTCCATCGAACGAATCAAAAAGGTCCACCAGGAACAATTGCGTGACGAGAAAACTGTGAACGTGATTCCTGGCGGTACTGTTACCGAGCGCTGGGTTCCCGTCGATCGCGTAGGTCTGTACGTCCCAGGTGGCCGTGCGGTCTATCCAAGTAGCGTGATGATGAATGTCATTCCTGCACAGATCGCAGGAGTGCAATCGATTGCTGTTGCTTCACCGCCACAAAAAGAATTTGGTGGGTTACCGCACCCAACTATTTTGGCAACGTGCGCACTGCTGGGAATCGATGAGGTGTACGCCGTCGGAGGCGCGCAAGCAGTAGCGATGTTTGCTTATGGCATCGGATGCGAAGCGGTTGATATGGTGACGGGCCCTGGAAATGTTTATGTAGCTGCGGCAAAACGCGCGCTACGCGGAATCATCGGTATTGATTCAGAGGCGGGTCCGACCGAGATCATTATCCTGGCTGATGATGGCGCAAATCCCGATTACGTGGCTGCCGATCTCATCAGTCAAGCAGAGCACGACACGATTGCTGCGGCAGTATTAGTAACCACCAGTAGCGCTCTTGCTGAAGAAGTGAAGGTGCGTTTGCTAAGTCGCGTGGCGCAGACCAAACATAGTGAACGAATTGCTACTGCACTTGGGGGAGTCCAATCTGCAATCGTTATCGTGAAAGATATCGATCAAGGACTTCAGGTGCTTAATGGGTATGCCGGCGAGCACGTGCAGATACATACTCGTGATGCTGAATCGGTTGCGCAGCGGGTGCGAAATGGTGGTGCAATTTTCATCGGCTCCTTCGCGCCAGTTTCGTTGGGAGATTATTCGGCAGGCTCTAATCACGTTCTTCCGACTGGCGGATGCGCATGTCACTCCAGCGGCCTTTCAGTGCAAACCTTTTTGAAGGGTTTACATTTTGTGAATTATTCGAAGGTAGCGCTCGAGCAAGTCGCTGACACTGTCATTACCCTCGCGAACTCTGAAGATCTTCCGGCACATGGCGAGGCAATCGCTGCACGGTTTCGCGCATGACCGACCAATGGCCAACTTGGCTTCCACTTCGCGCAGATCTTGCTGACCAAAGTCCCTACGGTGCGCCGCAAATAGATGTACCAGTTCGACTTAATACCAATGAGAATCCATTTGGTCCCAGTCGCGCTCTCGTGAAAGATCTTGAGCGGGCGCTAAGTGAGGTTGGTGGAAATCTCAATCGCTATCCAGATCGAGATGCGATTGAACTCCGTCGCGAACTCGCTCGGTACATCAATCAGCTTTCAGATACGACTTTCGACGAACGTTCACTATGGGCAGCAAATGGCAGTAACGAAATCATTCAAACAATCTTTCTTGCATTCGGGGGATTTGGTCGGCACGCGCTTGGCTTTGAACCTTCGTACTCCATGCACCGCAACATCTCCAGGGCTACTGGTACCCAGTGGATTGCGGTTGAACGCAATGACGACTATTCCATTGACCTCGGAAGAGCTGCCGAAGTTATTAATGCACAATCTCCAACTCTGATCTTCCTCACCACGCCTAATAACCCAACAGGCACCGTGACCTCGCTAACCGATATTGAACGTATCGCTCAGATCTGTCGCGAACGCAACTCACTCTTAGTGGTAGACGAGGCGTATCAAGAGTTTTCGTCTGAGCAGAGTGCAGTGACTCTGATCGATAGGTACCCCAACATCATCGTTTCGCGAACCATGAGTAAAGCATTCGCCTTCGCTGGCACTCGCCTGGGATACCTTGTCGCAAACCCGAGCGTTATTGATGCTCTTCAATTAGTCCGCCTGCCGTATCACTTGAGTACCGCGACGCAGGCCCTGGCGATTGTCGCGCTCTCGTATTCGCAAGAGCTGCTAGGCAATGTGGCGCTACTTTCAAAGGAGCGCGAACGAGTGCGGCAACAATTGGAGCGACTTGGGGTTAGTGCGCTGCAGAGCGGGGCCAATTTCTTCCTCTTCGCCACGGCGACACCAGGAGAGCTATGGCAGAAATTGCTCGCTGCCGGGGTGCTCATTCGCGACGTGGGGCTGCCAGGTGCGCTGCGCGTGACGATTGGAACACCTGAGGAGAACGACCGCTTCATTGCCGCAATGGCGAAGGCGCTGGATTAAATTTAAAGGGTAAAATTTCGCTCCAACGCGGGCGGAATCTGACATAAGGGGGCACGATGAGTCGTCGAGCAGTAGTAGATCGCACCACTAAAGAGTCATCGGTCCATATCGATTTAGAGCTTGATGGCACTGGCCAGATTTCAATTGAGACGCAGGTGCCATTCTTTGACCACATGTTGAATCAATTAGGAAAGCACGCGGGGTTCGACCTCACCGTGAAGACCACCGGAGATATTGAAGTCGATGCTCATCACACCGTCGAGGACACATCCTTGGCTTTGGGGCAAGCGTTGCGCGAGGCGCTCGGAGATAAATCAGGGATTCGTCGATTCGGGGATGCAACTGTGCCTCTCGATGAAGTTCTGGTGCAAGCAGCTGTCGATCTCTCTGGTCGCCCATATCTGATTCACCGCCAACCTGAGATCGTCGAACTTATTGGTACCTACGACACAACCCTTACCCGTCACATTTGGGAATCGTTAATTGCTGAAGCGCGGATCGCATTACATGTGCGCGTGCTCGAAGGTAGGAATGCACATCACGTTATGGAGGCGCAATTCAAGGCAGTTGCGCGCGCGCTTCGAGATGCTGTCGCACGAGATGGAGTTGCGGGAATTCCTTCCACCAAAGGCACCCTTTGATAGCGATTCTTGATTATGGATTTGGAAATGTTCGCTCCGCTCAACGAGCATTTGCGCGCCACGGACTCACCGCAGAGATAACCTCTGATAAGCAGAGCTGTATCGAAGCCGATGGACTTGTTATTCCCGGAGTAGGGGCATTTGCCGCTTGCATGGATGGACTCGACGAGGTGGGTGCATCAGCGATTATTGATGCACGTTTGTTAGCAAATCGACCAACGCTCGGGATCTGCGTTGGCATGCAAGTTCTCTTTGCCACCGGTGTAGAGCACGGGGTAACTCGCAGCGGCCTTGCACAGTGGCCAGGGACCGTTGAGCAATTGCAGTCGGATCTTTTGCCCCATATGGGTTGGAGCGAAGTGCGCGTCGCCAATGGTTCCACCTTATTCAAGGGAATCTCACATGAACGTTTTTATTTTGTGCACTCGTATGCAGTCCAATCGTGGGAGCTCTACCCATCAGAGAATCTGGCGGCAGCGAAGGTAACGTGGAGCGAATACGGTAATGAATTCATCGCCGCAGTAGAGAATGGTCCTTTGAGCGCAACTCAGTTCCATCCGGAAAAATCCGGGGATGCTGGTGCCACCCTTATCGAGAATTGGATTACAACATGTCGTTGATATTGCTTCCGGCAGTCGATGTGAAAGATGGCAAAGCTGTTCGATTAGTCCAAGGTGAGCTACAGCGCGAAACTAGTTATGGCGAACCACTAGCTGCTGCGCTCGATTTTCAGAGCGCAGGTGCGCAATGGCTCCATCTTGTGGACCTCGACGCCGCATTTGGTCGAGGGAGCAACCACGAAATTCTTGCTGAAGTCGTAGGTAAGCTCGATATCAACGTAGAGCTCTCGGGTGGCATCCGCGACGATGAAACATTATCGCGTGCGTTAGCTACCGGTTGTGCGCGTATCAATCTTGGAACTGCTGCGCTAGAGAATCCGGAGTGGACCTCTAGCGTGATCAAGAAGTTCGGCGAGAAGATCGCAGTCGGTTTAGATGTGCGTGGACATACTTTGGCCGCCCGTGGTTGGACGCAAGAGGGCGGCAACCTTTTTGAAACTCTTGAGCGGCTCGACCGAGATGGTTGCGCTCGCTATGTCGTGACAGATGTCGCCAAAGATGGCACGATGCAAGGACCAAACCTCACGTTATTGCAAGAAGTTGCAGCGGCAACTAAAGCTCCGATTATTGCAAGTGGCGGAGTGTCCACCCTCGATGATATTCGAGCGTTGCGTGGATTGAGTGATCAAGGCATCGAAGGCTCAATCGTTGGCAAGGCTCTCTATGCGGGCGCCTTTACATTGCAGGAAGCGTTGATTGCAGCGCAATGAGTAAACGTCCATCTATTCGCATCATTCCATGCCTTGATGTAACGGATGGTCGCGTCGTAAAAGGAGTCAACTTCACAAATTTAGTAGATGCTGGCGACCCAATTGAGATGGCAAAGGTGTACAACGCCGAAGGTGCCGATGAACTCACTTTCTTAGACATCACCGCAAGCAGTGGCGCTCGCGAAACTATGTATGACGTGGTCTCACGGTGTGCGCAGGAAGTTTTCATTCCGCTAACAGTTGGCGGTGGTGTTCGAACAATCGATGATGTCAACAAATTGCTTCGTGCAGGGGCAGATAAGGTGTCAGTCAACACCGCAGCGCTTGCCCGTCCTGATTTGATTAATGAGATTAGTGCGCGGTTTGGTTCGCAAGTTCTCGTGCTCTCCGTTGATGCTCGACGTGCGAATACCGCAAGTGGTTTTGAAGTCACTACTCATGGAGGTCGGCAAAGTTCGGGAGTCGACGCGATGGCATGGATCGAAGAGGGATGTCGCCGCGGAATCGGTGAAGTCTTACTTAATTCAATGGATGCCG
>CAZZFG010000034.1:0-7691 GCA_964653345.1 uncultured Bifidobacterium sp.
TCGCGTTGGACGCGGAAGATATCTTCTGGATAACGAAGATGCGACATTAAATCCTTAGAAATCGCACTCTTTTCTTTGACGGTACCTGGGAATGCTTTAGTCCATGTCTGCAAGACTGGATCTTTCTCATCCCACTTGTAAAGCGTGACTGTTCCATCGTATGCATCAACAGTTGCCTTCACTGAATTCCTGATGTAGTTGATGGACGCATCTCGTTGCGCGGTAATGGCATTGGAATTGGTCGTCAAAGCATCAGCGGTGGATGAAGAGAGATTTACTTTTCGAGAGTATGGATATCCAGAGCTCGTTGTATAACCATCGACAATCCAGAGTACTCGGCCATTGATCACTGATGGGTATGGGTCGCCATCGAGTGTGAGCCACGGTGCAACTTTCGCAACTCGTTCGCGTGGGTTACGTTCGAAAAGAATCTTTGAGTTGGAGTTGATCAAGCTCGAAAGCAAAATTCTCTGCTCTTGATACTTGATGGCAAAGACTGCACGGGCAAATAGATTTCCAATCGGAACGCCACCCTTACCGGTATAGGTATAGGTCTTGGAACCATTTGGTGATGCATCATCTGGATAATCAAACTCAACTGGTGAATCAGAATTCTTTCCACCAATAATCGAATAATCCGGCACATTCTCACCGAAGTAGATTCGCGGCTGGAACTTACCCAGGGTCTTTGTCGGTGGAATATCACCCAGGAAGAAGTTTGGCTTTCCATCAGCGTCTCGCGTATTTCCGTATGCGCCTACGAAACCAAAGCCGTGGGTATAGACAAGATGGTCGTTGATCCAGTTTCGGTTGGGGTTACCGTCGATGTTCAATTCACGAACAGCGACAACTGCATCACGGACTTTGCCATTAATCACATATCGATCAACATCGAGCGATTCTGGGAAGGTGTAATACGGCTTGATCTGCTGGAGTTGACGGAAAGTTGGCGAGATGACATTTGGATCCATCAAGCGAATGTTATTAATCGTCTCGACATCTTTCGCAAGCTGACCAGGTGCTGTATTGACCGTCGCGGAATATTCAACGATTTCCGTCTTATCGATGCCATATGCAGCGCGGGTAGCTTTGATATTCCGTTCGATGAATGGCGCTTCCTTTGTAGATTCGCTCGGCTTCACTTGGAATTGCTGAATTGCAGCCGGGTAAAGGCCTGAGATGACAATGGAGCTAATTGCCAATAGCGCTACGCCAGCTCCAGGAAGTTGCCATGACTTACGGATGATATTTGCAAAAAATAGCAACGAACAGATTGCTGCAATGCCGGCGAGAATCGCTTTTGCAGGGAGGACCGCGTTGACGTCTGTGTAAGTGAGTCCGGTGATGATCCGGTCATCCTTGAGAGCAAGCGCATATCGATCGAACCAGTAGGCAACAGCCTTCGCGAGGACGATAACTCCAAGGAGGACTGATAGTTGAACGCGAGCTGCGACCGTAGTCCGTTCACCGGGACCTTGTGGGCGGATTCCTCCATATAGATAGTGCACGACCACTGCAGCGAGCAGGCCGATGATCACCGTCGAGATGAACCATCCAATAAGCGCTTGGTAGAACGGGAGCTTAAATGCGAAAAATGAGATGTCTAAGTTGAACTGTGGGTCTTTCTCACCAAATGGAGTTGCGTTGCGCCAGACCAACCATGGCTTCCAAAGCTGGGATCCGGCTGAACCTGCGAAATAGAAAATTGCGAGCGTGCCACCGATTACCGCAATCTTCTTAATCGGTTCGATCTGAGAGCGGTAACGCTCCAAATTATCTGCCTCGATTGATAGCGGCGCGAAAACAGGTCGAGAGCGATAAGCAAAAAGAACATTTGCTACTACCAATAGCGCCGTCAATCCACCGGTAATGACAAACAGCGTTGCCCGAGTGAAGAGAGTGGTTTGCCATACTTCAAGAAAATCAACAGAACGGAACCAGAGGAAATCCGCGTAGAAACCACTAAGGCTTACAGCGATCACTCCCAGGACGACCAAGATGGTGATTGTCAATGGAAGAGAGCTGCGGCGACCGCTTCGAGCTCCCTTGGGCATGTTTGGCATTGGCATAGAAAATGTCATGGGGTTGAGATTACCTAGTTCTAGTAGAAGGTGCTAACTCATGGCTGATAACAGAATTCTGAGAGAAGTGCGAGAAAAAATGACCGAATTGATTTTTACATGTGCGGCTAACCACACATTGGTAGCGTCTCAGGGTCGGTAGCGCGAAGCGCAGCGAGCGCTTCGCTGAGATTATCTACGGGAACCACGCGTAATCCCTTTGGAGTGTGGCGGATATCCGGGCAATTGAGCGAGGGGGCAAGAAAGATTGTGGCGCCCTCACGGGATGCGCCAATGAGTTTCTCCTCAATTCCACCAATCGGTCCTACTTTCCCTGACGGCGTGATCGTTCCGGTTCCAGCAATGTTTCGTCCTTTTACGAGATCCTCTTTCGTTAACTTATCGATGATTGCAAGCGTAAAAATTAATCCAGCGCTTGGCCCACCGATATTCTTCAGCCGGATCTTTACGTTGAATGGTAATTCGTAATCTTCTGAGATGAGAATGCCGATTACATTCTTTTTTACACCATTTGATTGCACAGCTCGTACCTGCACTGGAATTGTCAACTCTTTGCCATCACGAATCACTTTGAGTTCGACGCTTTTTTCGGTAGTGGTACGAATCAACTCTCGTAGTTGATTTGAAGAGGTAATCCGCTTTCCATTGAACGAGATGATTTCATCCTCTTTTTTTACTGCTTCCTTATTTGGTGATTTATCAGTTGCACCTTTGACCACAAGGCGCTCGGAATAAGGAATGTTCAAATACGTTGCCGCAGCCAATGCTGAAGAAAGCTGCGAGTTCTTCATATCCGCGACGCTCTCTTTCTTCACATCATTCGGATCAATGCCTTTGGGATAAAAGACTTCCCGAGGTTGAACTGAACGTTCGCCATCTGCCCACGCGCGGATAAGTTCAAAGCTATGTAACCGGGAATCAGGATTTGTTACCCAGATGCTGGTCAGATTTAGTTTTCCTGTTGTCGGAAAACTTTTGCGCCCGACTACTTCCAACACCTGCTTGCCTTTTATCTTTCCGAAGATGTCATCTGGCGTTCCGGGTTCAACAAGAACAAATGGAAGTGGCACGAGTAAACCGGCGATGAGTAGAAGTACTACGAAGAAAAGGTGGCGGGGCGAAATTCTTCGAACCATCGGAAATTATTTCTTCTGCTTTTTTTGCTCTCGCACATTCTCTGCATCCTGATGATGTGCTTGAGACTCACCAGACTCTGGCAACGATGCGCGCTCTGCTTGATTATTGAAAGCCGATCGAAAGTTCTCATACTCTGCAATGCTCTTGTATGTATTGTGGCGGCGCTTGGAGGTGATAGACCACCAGACATAAATCAATGCGCCAATGCACGCGAAGAGCGGAATGAGCCACCAAACGAGAGCCGACATAATCTAAGGGTAACCAGAACGCATCCTTCGCGCCGAATTGAAGACATCGTCAAGCAGGACGAGCGGAATACGAAAAATGAGCAAAACGAGAGCACTTGGCAAGGCGCGACTCATAATGGCGTCATAACGGCGTCATAACGGCGTCGTAACGGCCCCGTAACTGCAGAGTTGGGCAGGCTCGGAATAAACGCTCGCGGTAGAGTGTTATGAATAACTAACAGGGTACATAAGAGGGTACATAAGAGGGTACATAAGAGAATTGGTTGACCGGTTTCTCAATGTAGTGATGAGAAACCAAGAATTGAATGGATCCAACTCGCCGTAAAGGAAGTGCCAAGATGAGCGAACCGCAAGGGCTAGGGGGCTTTGACTTCAGCCAGTTGGGCGAAATGCTCTCCCGACTTGGGCGCGCATTTAGCACTGGCGGCGATGGCTCGACGCTCTCCCCTGAAACTGTTCGCGAGCTTGCCACTGTCCGTGATGGAAATGGGATGTCGCAAGAGCTCCTCAACCAGTGCGTGGATGCGCTCCGGGTTGCAGATCTTTGGCTTGATCCACATATTTCATTTGCTAGTTCGCAATTACCTGGTCAGACATGGACCAGATCCCAATGGATTGCCGGTTCGGTTTCAACATGGTGCTCAGTTGTTGACCCACTCTCGCATTCTCTGGGAACTGCAGTTGGCAGCGCGCTCTCCTCTGAAGTGGAACCTGCGATGGCAGGAGTATTTGCGCAAATGAACGAGATGATGAAAAAAATTGGTGGCGTGATGTTCGCTACTCAATTAGCAGAGGCACTTAAAGGAGCAGCACAATCGGTGACGAGCGCTGGCGATGTTGGGATACCTCTCATTGATCCGGTGCGTGCGGTTCTCATCCCTGAAAATGTTTTGGCGTACTCCGAGGGTCTTAACATTCCATTTGGAGAGGTGCTCCACTATCTCGCTCTCCGCGAACAGGCTGCCACTCGTCTTTTTTCCCATGCGCCTTGGTTACGTGAAGCAATTACCGAATCAGTAAAAGCATATGCGGCTGGAATTCATGTAGACATTCACAAGGTACAAGGCGACTTCGAACAGTTAAGCGGGAATCCAGAAGCAATCAATGAGGCGATCCAAAATGGACTCTTCGCGCCCGAAGAGAGTGAAGCGCAACGCGCAGCGCTCAAACGACTTGAGTTACTTATTGCTCTGATTGAAGGATGGATTGACGAGGTCAGTGCAGCGGCCGCGAGTGCGCAGCTTCCGCATAGCCAGGCGCTTCGAGAAATGTCGCGAAGAAAACGAGCTACTGAAGGGCCGCTTCAGCGAGTATTTGCCTCTCTGTTGGGCCTTGAAGTGTCGCCACGAATGGCTCGAGATGCCGCCCAATTTTTCCGGGTTCAAGGTGAGTTGCACGGCACGGATTATCGCGATGGATTATGGGAATCCATTGGCTCGCTTCCCCTTGGCGAAGAACTAGCTTCGCCAGAATTATTCAAAACCGGGCGTAGCGCGCCTGATGATCTCTCTGCGCTCTAGTCGCGACTTTCTGATCTGATTTCTGATCTGATTCCTGATCTGATTTCTCATCTGATTTCTGATCAGATGTGTGAAATTGATTTATGTATTTCAGAGTTGGCGAAACTAATCTGCAGTATCAACGTGCGATATTAATGGGAACATCATTAAACATTCTCGTAAAAAATCTTTGCTACAACTAGCGAAGCCCCCGGGGCGCACGTTCACTTATCTGCCTTCCCCTTGCAGATATGTGACCGGTTATCCGGGGACTTCTGACGCGAAAGTACGGGGATAGCGCGAAAGAATCAAGCCAGAGCAATCGTGAATGCAGATACTTTTCACTGACTTTTTCCATCGAGCAGAGCGTGATGTAGCGCTCTCCTCGGAAAGCGGATTTAGATTAATAGCAGATTCGACAGTAACCTGTGGATGGAGTTGGTCGAACCTGTGCACAGATGTCGAGCGCCTGTGGATAGAACTGATCGGAACGGCGCCGACTCTCCCGAGAAACCGCTAGATCAACGCGCGACAAAAAGATTTCCCGACCCTCCCCAGAACTTCATGATTTCTCCACAGGGAGTGGATAACTTCCTGCCATGGCGCGAGAGAATCCCTGGATGGGCAGAAGCAAACCATCCAGAACGCGCTCGGGAGGCGCTCCAGCGCCGCTCCCACGACCGATCCCACGACAGGCAGCTAAGAAGGCGCAGCCACCACTGATCCAGGGAGACCTCTTCCCGCGGATGGGTAACGATGGACGAGATATTGGTTTGATCATCGAAGTCAGGCGCAGTACCCGCCGCAAGAAGACAATCGAGGCCTATCGAAATGGCGAGAAAGTTATCGTCTCGATACCTGCCAGAATGAGTCAACGTGAAGCGAATCAGGTTGTAGACGAGATGGTTAAAAAAATCCTCCACGACGAAAGCGCTCCCACCAATGATCAATTATTCCAGCGGGCGCAACTTCTTAATAAGAAATACCTCGATGGAAAAGCTATACCGGTATCTGTCGAATGGTCATCGCGGATGTCTCGAATCTGGGGCGCCTGCACCATAGAAGATAAGACAATTCGTATTTCCGATCGCCTCCGTGATGCACCGCAATATGCCCTTGACTACTTACTTATTCACGAGCTGATTCACATTTTGATTCCAGGACATGGAGCAGATTTTCGCGCTCTCCTCGAGCGCTATCCACAACTTGATCGAGCTGAAGGATATTTCGAAGGACGAACGCATCGTCCGAGTGGAGATTTTGATCAACTCTTTGATGAGTAAGTTTGTAGTTACGCTCTGAGAAATTTACGTTTACTGTAAACATAATTTTTCTCGTGCGACCGAAGCACATTCGTTCACTCATACCCTTCTGCAATGAGCTATGAGATAAGAATCAGACCTGGTGTTTTAATCATTGAACGTAAGGATGGAATCTTTGTCGGCCATGTAGGCGACCAATTAATACTTCCCGATCTGCACCTCCGAGCCGTACTACGCAGGTTGCTCAAGTGGCAATCAGTCGAGGAAATTCACTGTGAGAGTGCAGAAGTGTCTCCTGAAGACTTAAGTAATTTAGTGAAACAACTACATATGAAAAACTTTCTCGAAAAGAGAAATCCAGGTGTGCTAGAACCAGAAATAGTGATAACGCATATGAATGAGATTGGCTTGGCGGTGGCTCCTCAGTTCTATGAAGATGGTTTTTCAGTATCTACATGGGACAAAAGAAACGTTCAACTTGCAGATGTACATGGGGCGTTCGTTCGAGTGGCAAACCATAAAGAAACTTTTCAAGAGATTCTCTCATCTCAACTTCGAGAGATGATTAATAGTGGACATGTGCTAAAAAATGCTGATAGGACTCCAAGCACTTCATCGCTAAATTCATCGGTCAACGCTCCGCTTAACTCGACGCTGCACACCTCACGACGAGATAGTCGATTTAAAAACCCACCTAGTGGGGCAGAACTTAGAGACAATAGAGAACAGCTGATAGCGCTAGTTACTACCTATCCAGAACCAGAACTACTTGCATTCTTGATGGAAAACCAAATAACGCATCTCTTTGTTTCGGCGACCGCCTTCGGAGCCTTGATTGGTCCACTGGTTGAGCCAGGGAAGAGCCCGTGTTTTCATTGTGTAGAACTTCATCGCAGCGATCGAGATCCCCATTGGCAAAATGTGGCGCTCACCCTTTTCTCGGATCGTTTCGATCGCGCTCCTGCCGCCAGTACACATCTGGCATCGGCGATTACGGCAGATTTTGTGCGGTCGTTGGTGCGCAATGAGCGGGTTCATCAACCCCTCGCGCGTATCACCACCTTTCACCTGCCCTCGGCTGCGCCGATTACTCACGATTGGCAACCAAGGATTCGTGAGGAAGGCCACACCTGGACTTTTCACCCGGAGTGCTCATGCCATTGGAATGGTGGGCTTTCAACTCGCGTTAAGTAGGGCAAACCAGAAGAATTACGGACATGGCCAGAGTCCCCGCTGATGCGCACATCAAGCTAGAGCACGCGCGAACGCCCAAGACTGTAAAGGTCGATAGAGGTAGGAGAACCGGGAAAGCAGAGAAGGCAGAGAAAGCAGAGAAAGCAGAGAACGCCGGTAAAGCGGATAATCACGAGCAAACTGAAAGCGTTGAGAGAACTGCGAAAACTGCGCGAGTCGATAAGGACGGTCTCACGACTGGAGGCGTTGCGCGAAGCGCAAAATTAGCGT
>CAZZFG010000035.1:0-7685 GCA_964653345.1 uncultured Bifidobacterium sp.
CAGGTAGAGCACTTGTAATTGCAATGAACAAATGGGATCTCGTAGATGAAGATCGACGCGAAGCGCTCGAGCGTGAGAAAGAGCGTGAACTTAATCAAGTTGAATGGGCTGAACGAATTAACATCTCAGCAAAAACAGGTTGGCATAAAGATCGTCTCGCACCCGCGCTCAGACGTGCCCTGGAAGGTTGGCAGACACGTGTGCCAACGTCGAAATTAAATTCTTTTCTAGGGGCGTTAATTTCCGCAACGCCTCCACCAGTACGCGGTGGCAAGCAGCCAAAAATTCTCTTTGCGACACAACCAAGTACCTGCCCGCCACGATTTGTCATCTTTGCCAGCGGATTCCTCGAACCTTCCTATCGTCGTTTCATTGAACGTCGACTCCGTGAAGAGTTCGGTTTTGCGGGAACTCCAGTTGAAGTTTCAGTTCGAATCCGAACGTGAATCAACGCAGCACCCACCATTTCTCACCGGTGTGGTTCTGAGTGGGCGAAAATGATTAGAAGTAACGCGAGGGGATGCGTAGAATGTTGAGTGCAAAACCGGGACGTAGCGCAGCTTGGTAGCGCACCAGGCTGGGGGTCTGGGTGTCGCAGGTTCAAATCCTGTCGTCCCGACGTGAATAAGAACCATGGAGAGCCTCAATCGGCCACTCCTTCATATCTGACCATTCCAAATGCTTTGACGATTCTGCGCGCGCTAGGCATTCCAATTTTCTTGTGGGTGTTGTTTTCCGGCGATCGGGATTTCTTGGCCATAATCATTTTAATTATCGCCGGCGCAACTGATTATCTCGACGGAAAATTAGCGAGAGCGCTCAATCAATATTCGCGCCTTGGCGAACTTCTTGATCCGCTTGTGGATCGCCTATATATCGCTGCTGTGTTGATCGGACTAACGATAAGAGAAGTAATTCCACTCTGGTTGTTACTCCTCTTGATTGCCAGGGATTTGATTCTTGCCACCACTTTGCCGGGGCTCTACCGGATAGGTAAGGGCCCATTACCCGTAACGTTCCTTGGTAAGGCGGCAACGCTAAATCTGCTCTATGCCTTTCCACTTCTTCTGCTCGCCGAACAAGAGGGAATGGCAGCAACGGTTGCTGGAATCTTCGCGACGGCTTTCGCCGGCTGGGGCGTGCTCCTTTATCTCTTGACTGGTTTTCAATATTTTTTTGAGGCGCGCTCGCAGATACGCGGCGCGAGCGATACGGTAACGCCCTAGTTCAAAAAGAGATTCAGCAAGAGAAGGGCGTTGAGAGATGAGTTCGATCCCGACACATTTGAAGTACACCGCTGAACACGAGTGGGTTGAAATTATCTCGCCTGAAAGTATTCGTGTTGGAATCACTGACTTCGCGCAACATGCTCTCGGCGACATTGTCTATGTGCTCACGCCGAAAATTGGTGAGAGCGTGCGCGCAGGTGGGGTGTGCGGCGAGGTGGAGTCCACAAAAAGCGTGAGTGAGATCTATTCACCCGTTTCGGGAGAGATTTCCGCAATCAATGATTCTGTAGTCGCAAATCCAGAATCCATTAACTCTTCGCCCTATGGCACGGGATGGCTCTTTGAAATTTCGAACGTTTCGCCACAGGACATTGGTGGCTTGCTCGACAGCGCCAGCTATGCGGCGCTCATCTCTGCAGAGTAGAAGCGATTGAACTCACACCAGCTACCGAGGTTGGGCCCTGTCGCCCTGTCGCCCCCTCGCCTTGGCTGGGGCTTGACCAGCAGCCCGCGGCTCTTTAAGGTCGCGTGTAAAGGTTTACTAGAACCTTATCCAGCGTCGAGCTGGACTCGCACTGGTTGAGAAGGGGAGTGGTGGGGTAAATGTCCGACACAACTTCCATCAAACGCGATGCGCCAACTCCACTACCAGAGCGAGCGCTCGAGAGCCTTTCGCCTGCCGACCGGGGCGTCATCAGTGAATTGGGCGATGAAAGTGCATTGCTCCTCGTGCAAAAAGGACCTAACGCAGGTGCACGATATTTGCTTAACAGCGACTTGATCACCGTAGGTCGCAATCCTGAGAACGATATTTTTCTTGACGATGTAACTGTCTCTCGAAAGCATGCTGAATTTCACCGCAAAGGCGGAAAGTTCTCTGTGAAAGATAGTGGCAGTCTCAATGGCACTTACGTCAACGGCGAGCTCGCCGAAGAAACTGATTTAATTAATGGGGATTCAGTGCAGATTGGAAAATATCGATTGTTGTTCATCACTAATGGAGGTAAGAAGTGAGCGTCCCAGCCCGCGCGTATTTGAGTATTGGTGAAGTGTTGGGAAAGCTTCGGGGCGAATTTCCTGACGTCACGATTTCGAAAATTCGCTTTTTGGAGTCAGAGGGTTTGATTGAACCACAGCGAACTCCGTCGGGTTATCGCAAGTTCTCACATCACGATGTAGATAGATTGCGTTATGTACTAGCCGCACAGCGCGATCACTACCTACCGTTAAAAGTAATCAAGGACCATCTCGACGCTCTTGATCGAGGGTTAGAGCCCCCTGCCTTGCCAGGTGCAACAGCTTTAGCGCCCCGCGTTGCAACGGTTGATGGAGAGAAACTATATGGCGAGAGTTCTGATTTAAAACTTTCTCGCAGTGAACTACTTGAGAGCTCCCAATTGAATGAGTCACAACTTGCTGAATTAGAAAGTTACGGCTTAATTCAAAGTAACAGCAAGCATTACGACGGGGATGCGCTGGCAATCGCTCGAGCCGTCGCTGAAATTTCGGCTTTCGGAATAGAAGCGCGACACCTTCGTCCATTTAAGAGTGCGGCGGAACGAGAGATTGGTTTGATCGAACAGGTGATTACACCGTTGTTGCGACAAAAGGGGAGCGAAGCAAAAGCGCGCGCAGAGGAAGTTGAGCGCCAACTTGGAGGATTAACACTCAAAATTCACGCAGCCCTCGTTCGAAGTGGTTTGCGCCAGGGTAAATAATTCCCAGATTGTTTCTGCACTGAAATCTAACGCGATTAGTCGTAGGATTTCAGAGTGAGCGATAACCTCTTTCCTCCTACACCTCCGCCTCCATCGTCGGGCTCTGAAAACTTTGGCGAACCTGGGGCAGCGAGAAAACTTGATGTAGTTGGTGTTCGCGTTGAAATGCCTTCAAGTCAGCCCATCGTTTTACTTAAAGAGATAGAAGGGACACGATTTCTTCCTATTTGGATTGGCACAGTTGAGGCAACGGCGATTGCATTTGCGCAACAAGGAGTGGAGCCGCCAAGACCGTTGACGCATGACTTACTAAAGGATGTCATTGCGGCGACCGGAAATACTCTTTCGCAGGTTCGACTCTCTGGTATTCGAGATGGCGTTTTTTATGCAGAATTGATTTTCGCAAATGGAGTTGAAGTGTCGGCGCGTCCATCAGATGCAATAGCTCTCGCTCTACGAACTGGTGCTCCCATCTATGGCGCAACGTCGTTATTGGCCGAGGCGGGAATTGAGATGAACGACGAGGCTGTGACGGGGGTTGAGGGAGTTGGGGAGGCAGGCGAAGGCGAGGTCGAGCGCTTCCGTGAATTTCTTGATCAAATTGACCCAGAAGATTTCGCGATTTAATCAGAGGTAACCACTACCGTCGCTCTGCCCAGGCAGTTACCCTCTCTCTATGCTTGATCGCCAGATGAAACTATTCCTTCGCTTGGGCGCAGGAATTATCTGCCTCTGCGCATTGGTAGCACTTGTAACCCCTAGCACGCTGGCGAACGCATTGGGGCTGCCACTTGATTTGGACCCTGAGGTCACGCTCTGGAATATCAGAGTTAGTGGTGCAATCTTGCTCCCACTGGCAGCCTTTATGGCGCTCGCAGCAGCATTCTTCCCAGAACGTGCCCTTCGCCAGAGTGGAGCGATTATGGTGATTTTCGCTCTGATACTTGCCCTCTTGTTAGCTACAGCCCCAGGGCCATGGCGATGGGGGCGGATTCTGTTTATCGCGCTGGGCGTGCTCTTCATGGCCCTTTATGGAAAGGCGCTTCGGGCGCGACTGCGCCATAGATGAGGCTAGATAGCGCTCGATATCGTGGGTGTTGCCGAGATCGCTGAGATCGCTGAGCGAAGCAAAACTCTCAAGTATCACTTTAATGTTGAGTGTGTCGGTCATTGTGATGTCAATTCTCGGGAATTAGTATTGGGCAACTCTTCCCCGAGCTTTAGGAGCCATCTGGCTATGTCTGAAATTTCCCGGCCCCCGCAGGCCACACAGATAACTGATTCCCAACGCGCGGCAACCTCGCGTGAACTCGCTGGTTATCGTGGCGCAATAGCCTGCTCGGCTGCTGGTATCTCTTACCGCCAATTGGATTATTGGGCCCGAACGGGTCTTGTCGAGCCAAGTATCCGGACCGCCTCTGGCTCGGGAACCTCACGCCTTTATAGTTTTCGAGACATCTTGGTCCTCAAGATCGTCAAACGCCTTCTCGATACCGGGATCTCGCTCCAAAACGTTCGAAGCGCAGTTGAGCACCTTCGCGCTCGCGGCACCGAAGATCTTGCCACCCTGACTTTGATGAGTGATGGCGCATCGATTTATGAATGTGCCAGCGCTGATGATGTGATCGATCTGCTCGCTGGGGGACAGGGCGTCTTTGGTATCGCAATCGGTTCGGTCTGGCGCGAGGTAGAGGGCACGCTCGCGGAACTGCCTAGCGAATCTGAGGGAGAGTCCACATTAGGTGCTGGTACAGATGAACTGGCCATTCGCCGGAACCGTAAGGGCGCTTAACTCCTTAAGCGCGCCGCGCCAGGCAATTAAACCCGCTTCGCCATAGCATCTGCTCACGACAGGTTTCTGTAATCCTGCCGTATTCATGCGAATCGAGTAGAACGGCTGTAGCGGAAAAATGGTGGCAACTGAGAAAGTGAACGAAGGCGCTCGCGCCTTTCAGTCGCGCCATATCGGTCCACGCGGTAGCGATCTTGATCAGATGCTCCGTTTCCTTAACTTGGCTCACCTCGACGAATTGATTGAGCGAACGATTCCGAGTTCGATTCGGACCACCCTTGATCAGAGAAAACTTCCGGAAGCGCTCGGCGAAGGCGATGTATTACTCAAACTTCGTGAAATCGCAGCGAACAACACAATGGTGACGTCCATGATTGGACTTGGCTATTACGACACCGAGCTTCCACCAGTAATCAAAAGAAATGTTCTTGAGAACCCAGCCTGGTACACCGCGTACACGCCTTATCAACCGGAAATTAGTCAAGGAAGACTAGAGACACTCTTTCTCTTTCAAACCGTAGTGTCAGATCTCACTGGCTTGCCAATTAGTAATGCATCTATGCTCGATGAACCCACAGCAGCTGCCGAAGCGATGACTCTGGCAAAAAGATTATGGAAGGGTGACGAGAGCGCACCATTCCTTGTCGACGAGAATACGCACCCTCAAACTTTGGCTGTTATCGAAACCCGCGCTGAACCACTTGGAATAGAAATCCGTAAAGTAGATATTTCACAACCTCTTCCAAGTGGTTATGCAATTCTTATTAGTTATCCAGGCAGTAATGGCGAATTGCGAACGCCTGCTAAGGCGATCGAGCAGATTCATCAAAATGGTGGTTTCGCGATTGCTGCGACCGACCTACTCGCGTTAACGCTCTTTAAATCACCGGGGGAGTGGGGGTTTGATATCGCTATCGGTTCAGCGCAGCGTTTCGGAGTTCCGATGGGCTTTGGTGGACCACACGCAGGTTTTCTCTCTGTTCGCGATGGCCTAGAACGTTCGATACCTGGTCGATTGGTCGGTGAAAGTATCGACGCTCATGGTAATCGTGCTTATCGTCTTGCGTTGCAAACTCGTGAGCAACATATTCGTCGCGAGAAAGCAACAAGTAACATCTGTACAGCGCAAGCGTTACTTGCGAATATCTCCGCTTTGTATGCGATGTGGCACGGTGCTGATGGGTTGCGGGCGATTGCACAACGAATCAAGAATCATGCTGCATCGCTAGCGCAGAGCGCTAAGAACGCGGGCTTAGATATCGTTGATTCCGAACGATTCGACACCGTAACAATTAAAAATGTTGATGCCGAGAAGTTACGTCGCCAAGTGCTAGATGAAGGTGTGAACATCTTCGTTAGGGATGCGCACACGATCTCAATATCGTTCGATGAGAAAAGCACCACCAAACATCTAGACGCGTTAGGTAGAGGATTAGGTTTTTCTATCGAACGCTACGAGGGCAAGGTGAGCGAAGCGTTCAAACGTGCCACCTCTTATTTAACTGATCCAATCTTCTCCTCAAAGCAGAGCGAAACGGCGATGATGCGCTATCTGCGTTCGCTTGCAGATAAAGATCTTGCCTTGGATCGCACGATGATTCCGTTGGGTTCTTGCACAATGAAGTTAAATGCTGCTACCGAAATGGAATCTGTTACTTGGCCAGAGTTCGCGTCGTTGCATCCATTTGCTCCGGCAGATCAATCGAAGGGTACTCGTCAGATCATCGAGGAACTCTCATCCTGGTTAGTTGAGATAACTGGTTATGATGCGGTTTCACTCCAGCCAAACGCGGGTTCGCAAGGCGAATTCGCAGGTCTACTAGCTATTCGTGCATATCATCGCGCACGTGGCGAAGCGCATCGCGATATTTGTTTGATCCCATCAAGCGCGCATGGCACCAATGCTGCCAGCGCAGTTATGGCGGGCATGAAGGTTGTCGTCGTGGGTTGTGATGATTCAGGTAACGTCGACATGAATGATCTTGCCAATAAAATTTCTGAACATCGCGAAGCTCTATCTGCGCTCATGGTTACCTATCCATCCACACATGGCGTGTACGAAGACACCATCACCGAGATCTGTCAGATGATTCATGATGCTGGGGGACAGGTTTATGTCGATGGCGCGAATCTCAACGCTCTTGTTGGACTAGCTAAACCAGGAAAATTTGGAGCCGACGTTTCGCACCTCAATCTCCATAAAACTTTTTGCATACCGCATGGGGGTGGCGGCCCCGGGGTAGGGCCTATCGGCGTTAAAGCTCACCTTGCACCGTATCTACCGAACCACCCATTAGATAAAAGCGCAGGGCCCGAGACGGGTGTTGGTCCAATCTCAGGCGCTCCATTTGGATCTGCGGGAATTCTTACGATTCCATGGAGCTATATCCACCTGATGGGCGGTGCGGGACTCACAGAGGCTACGCAAATGGCAATCCTCTCTGCCAATTACTTAGCCAAGAAACTCGATCCGCTCTTTCCTGTGCTGTACAAAGGACGCGAAGGTTTTATCGCCCATGAATGCATCATCGACATTCGACCTCTCAACAAGAGCGTTGGCGTGAGCGTTGATGACATCGCTAAGCGTTTAATGGATGGGGGCTTCCATGCGCCCACAGTTTCATTCCCTGTTGCTGGAACGATGATGATTGAACCGACTGAATCGGAAGATCTCGATGAACTAGAACGGTTCATCACCGCCTTTGTTGCCATACGAACGGAAATCTCAGCAGTGGAGTCAGGGGAGAGCGACATGGATGCCTCGCCGCTGCGCAACGCTCCTCATACTGCCAATTTCCTCATATCCAATTGGAATCAAAGTTATCCAGCATCCCAGGGCGCTTATCTAACGCAGACCCAAGCAAATCCTGCACCAAGAACTGGATCACCTGGAAAATATTGGCCGCCGGTTGGTCGAATCGATGGGGCACATGGGGATAGGAACCT
>CAZZFG010000036.1:0-7512 GCA_964653345.1 uncultured Bifidobacterium sp.
ATGGCTTTTGCAGGAAATATGCAATTTGAATTAGTCCAACCACTCGACGGTCCCTCTATTTTTATGGATCAGTTGAACACGATTGGTGAGGGCATGAACCATGTTGGCTGCATTGTTCAGGATCACCCCGCTGCAGTTGCAGATTTCATCGCACGAGGATTCACCCCGCTGCAGAGCGCAGCAGGTTTTGGTGCTGAAGGTGACGGCGCGTTCGCTTACTTTCAACCACCAGATGGGATCAGCGCAATCGTGGAGTTGATCTCGCCACCTAAAGTTCGAATCAAACCTGATTACATTTACCCTGCCCAGGAAGGCGCCTGATGAAGTCCGCAGCACGTATTGCAAAAGTAGAAACTTTCGTGGCAGGAATGTCCTGCTTTGTTCGATTAACTACCGAAGATGGAATCCAAGGAGTTGGTGAGTCGACTGCCTTTGCTTTCCCAAAGAATGTTGCTGAAATCATCAAGAGCTTTGAACCATTCCTCATCGGTGCAGATGCACACGATGTCGAACAAAATTGGTTGAAGATGTATCGTGCGCTCGGCTGGAGAGGATTGACTCTCGGTGGCGCGATCAGCGCGATTGATCAGGCATGTTGGGATATACGCGGTCGTATTTTTGAAACACCAGTTTGGCATCTGCTCGGGGGACGTAGTCGCAAAGCAGTACGAGGTATGAAAGTCGTCTTTGGCGCTACAAAAGAGAGCCTTATCAACGAATCGCTTACTGCCCAGAAAGAGGGATTCACTGCAATCAAGGTAATTCTTCATCAACATGAGCATCATGGCATGCGTCATGCTGAGAAGATCGCAGATTTAGTCGATCGTATGGCTGCGCTTCGTGATGCAGTTGGAAATACTCTTGATATTGGAATCGAACTCCATCGAAATATGCAGCCAGGTAACTCCATCGCATTGATTCAAGAATTGATGCCGCATCGCCCACTCTTTGTTGAAGACCCGATTCCGCCAGATAGCGTCCTTTCCTTTGGCGAAGTGTCCGCAAAAGTAGATACGCCAATGGCTGCAGGGGAGCGGAATACCTCTATATATGAGTTCCGTGAATATATAGAGCATGCTGGTCTTTCATTTGTCCGCCCCGATATCGGATTAGCTGGTGGTTTCACCCATGTACGTAAGATTTGCGCGATGGCTGAAGCCCATCATCAAGGCGTCTTGCCACACGCAGTTCCTTCAGGAGCAATCGCGACGATGGCCCACATCCACATGGGGCTAACTGCTCCGAATTGGGAAGCCCAGGAACATATTGATCAAAATGTTGACCCTGTACGTCAAATGGTTAAGCGCATTCCAACTCTCAAAGATGGCTGGCTCTATCCATTTGATGAGCCAGGCCTTGGTATGGAAATCAACGACGAATTCTTTGCAACTAATCCTCCGGTAACAGTGCATGGCGTCAAACCTGATTTAAGAGAAGATGGGTCGGTGGCTTTGCGATGAGTAAACCAAAAGTGGGGATTGCATGTTCAGCTCAAACGCGTGAACTTTATTTAGAGAAGCGCGATCTTGAACGGCTTTCGAAAATTGCAGAGGTAGTAATTGAAGAGTACGACGTTCCTTCGGATTGGGTGAATATCCCGGTAGATCCTGCAGTAGAGGCGCGTTTTGCCAAGTTTGCCTCAGATCTTGATGTACTAATTGTTTGCCACGGTGGCCCGCGAATCACCAAACCTGTATTTGATGCAGGTAAGAAGTTAAAAGTTGTTGGCGAGCTCGAGGGCGATAGATTTGCTGGCAGAATCGATGTGCAAGCGGCAAATGAGGCCGGGGTGCTTGTTGTTGATACAACTCACTCTTCATCGTGGCCTGTCTCTGAATGGGCCCTGGCGTTAGCTCTTGTTGGTCTTCGTGAACATGCGCGCTTTCGCGACATCATCGCTGGGAAAGCGATGAGCCATGATGACTATCGCACCAAACCACCAGCCCGTGAATTAACCGGAAAAACTGTCGGCATGATCGGATTTGGCCATATCGCATGGCGTTTACGGGAATTTTTAACGCCATTTCGAAACGAGATTCTTGCGTACGATCCATATGCACCACGCGAATTAGCTGATGCGCTTGATGTTAATTTCGCATCGCTTGAAAAGGTCATGGGATGCGACGTAGTAATTTGCCTTGCTCCTGATACGCCTAAGACGCGAGACATGATTAGCGAGAAAGAACTCTCGTGGTTGAAGCCCGGCGCAGTTTTTGTCAACGTATCGCGAGGAGTCTGCGTCAATGTCCCTGCATTGATTGCAAAGGCAAAGAAGGAAGATGCTTGGTTTGGTCTTGATGCGCATAATCCAGAGCCAATCGCAGTCGATTCGCCATTGCGCCAGATGCGAAACGTCTTTCTTTCACCACATATCGGCGGCATGACTGAAGAGGCGCAACCTCGCTTCTTTACTTTGATGGTAGAAGAGTTGGAGCGCTGGCATTCTGGCGCAGAACCACGCGCTCAAATTACCGATCGAGTTGTTGCAGGAAGATCTGGCAAATAGATGATTGCAGATTCCCATTGCCATGCATGGCGTAGATGGCCTTACGATAAATCGGTACCTGATCCCGATCATCGTGGTTCTATCGAAGCTCTGCTCTATGAGATGGATACGCACGGCGTCGCGCGCGCATCGGTAGTGTGCGCTCGGATTGGCGATGGTGCAGGTGGCGATGGTTTTGGGAATGAAGATAACAACGAATATGTAGCTAATTTCGCACGGAAGCATCCGGATCGAATCAGTACATGGGTCGATGCAGATTGCGTGTGGCGTAAAGATCATCACGCTCCAGGCGCTGCGCAGCGACTACGGGATGAGCTCACCAAACATGAAGCCCAAGGCTTTACTCATTACGTAAACGGCGAAAATGACGGCTGGATGCGCTCAGATGATGGGCAAGAATTTTTCGCAACAGCCTCTGAAATGAAGGTCGTTGCTTCAATGGCGGTAACTCCTGCCTGGCTTGCTGATCTTCGCATGGTGGCAAAAGCAAATCCAACGGTGCCTTTTTTGCTACATCACATGGGAATGCCAAAGAACACTGGATCTGGTCATGACCAAAGTGAAGTTCACGAGATTCTTGAATGTGCAAAAGTGCCGAATATCGGTGTGAAAATCTCTGGATTCAACTACAACAACAGTAAAAAATTTGATTTCCCTTACAGTCAATCCCAAGTGCTATTCCATGAAATCTACAAAGCTTTTGGTCCACGTCGGATTTTTTGGGCATCTGATTTTCCTGCTTCGCGCGACATGTTGACCTACACACAAGCTATTGAAGTAGTACGAGAGCATTGCGCGTATCTACCTGAATCAGATCTCAATCGATTGCTCGGGGATAACCTGAATGATCTATTAAATAATCCAGTTCTAACATCTGGTACGTTCCACTAACCAAAAAGAGAGGCAAGGAAAAGAAAATGGCTGCAGTACTAATAGCAAGATATTACGTAACGCCGGGTAATTCTCAGGCTGTTCGTGAGGCGCTCGGCAAGATGGCTGCTCGCGTGAAAGCTGATGAGCCAGCATGCTTGGTGTACAACGCGAACGTTGATCCTCAGAACGAGAACCTCTACTGCCTCTATGAAATCTACAAGGATGATGCTGCTCTAGTAGCGCACCGTGAAACCCCACATTTCAAAGAGATCATCGAGGGAATCATCGTGCCGCTTCTTGAAAAGCGCGAACGAGAGATTTATGAGCAGGTCATTGGCTAATGAAGTTACTCTCTTTTGAGACGGTAACTGGAGGAACTAGGCGCCAACATCTTGGCGCCTTGGTCGATGGGGATGCTGACTCTGGATTAGTTATCGACCTTACGGCGGCAGCTCAGGCGCTCCTGGTATCACAAGGGTCTGCTGGCGATGGCGCGATGGCGCAATCGTTGCTCAACTGCCCACCCTCGGCTTTGGCATTTATCGAGGCAGGTACGCAAGCACGAGAGCATGGCGAAAACGCGGTAGCAGCAGCTCAGCAGCGAGGTTGGGAGAGCGCGCCTTCTGGCGATGCAATCCGATACAACGCCGCTGAAGTCACTGTATTACCTGCAATCAGTCGCCCACCATTATTACGAGACTTCATGTCTTTTGAGGATCATCTACTCAATGTTTTCCCAAAGCTTAATCGCCCGATTCCAGATGAGTGGTACCGCCGCCCTGTTTATTACAAAGGTAATCCATCAAGTGTTGGCGCACATAGACAAGAGATTGAATTTCCTGAATATGCAGAGTTTCTCGATCTAGAGTTTGAGTTTGCAATCGTGATTGGCAAGTCTGGGCTTAACATCAAAGAAGATAACGCACGCGAACATATCTACGGCTACACCATCTATAACGATTTTTCAGCCCGCGCCATTCAATCTGCCGAAATGACAGTTGGCCTTGGCCCTGCAAAAGGCAAAGATTTTGTCGGCGCACACGTGCTCGGTCCGATTTTAGTGACCGCAGATGAGATTCCCGATCCGTACTCGCTATTTATGCGTGGCTTTGTAAATGATCAGCAATGGACTGATGGTTCATCTAGCGCTATGAATTGGAAGTTCGAAGAGATGATTGCGTACGCATCGTGGAATGAGCAACTCGCAGTGGGCGAAGTCTTTGGCTCTGGCACGGTCGGAAATGGCTCTGGTGCCGAGCAGGATAAAGTTCTCAATCCCGAGGATGTTATAAGACTTGAGATGCCCGTAATTGGCACGTTGCAGAATAGACTGGTACGTCGTAAGCCATTTATTGGAAGTTTGGAATATCCGTTTAAACGAAATTCAGGAGCATCATGATTCGTTCTGACCTATACATCAACGGTGAGTGGGTAGCCACTCCCAACCGACATCCGGTTTATGATCCGAGCGATAACTCTGTGATCACCGAGATAGCGGTTGCCGGTGATAAAGAGGTCGACGCAGCGCTCGATGCAGCTGCAAATGCATTCCCTTCCTTTGCCAAGATGCCAGCACGAGTACGAGGTGAAATCCTTCGAAAAGCCTTTGAAATCATGATTGCTGAGGCAGACGATCTTGCCCGTCTAGTTTCGCGCGAGAATGGGAAAGTCTTTGCCGATGCTAAGGGTGAAATTCTCTACGCGGCTGAATTTTTTAGATGGTTCTCTGAAGAGGCGGTCCGAGTAAATGGCGAGTTCCGGCACTCACCAAGTGGTGACAAGCGCATTCTCGTCACACACCAACCCGTTGGCGTCTCACTACTTATTACGCCATGGAATTTCCCTGCTGCTATGGCTACGCGCAAGATCGGACCTGCAGTAGCAGCTGGTTGCACGGTAATTGTGAAACCAGCAATGGAGACACCACTTACCACTCTTGCAATCGTCGATATCTTGCACCGCGCGGGACTTCCAGCAGGAGTCGTGAATGTCATCACCCCAACGCCAGCAGGGCCAGCAGTTACCCGAATGCTTGCTGACCCTCGAGTGAAGAACCTCTCCTTCACCGGATCAACTCAAGTAGGAAAACTTTTGTTAAAGCAGGCAGCTGATCGAGTTATTCGTACCTCAATGGAACTTGGTGGCAATGCGCCGTTTATTGTTCTTGATGATGCAGATATCACAGAAGCTGTCGCTGGTGCGATGTTAGCCAAACTACGAAATGGTGGTGCAGCATGCACTGCTGCTAATCGTTTCTACGTATCGCGCAAAGTTGCAAAGGAATTTACCGAGAAACTCACTGATGCAATGTCCAAGATAAAGATGGCGCCGGGATTAACCGAAGGCGCACAACTTGGTGCGAGCGTCTCGATAAAAGAGCGTGACAAAATTGCAGACCTAGTAGATGCATCAGTAAAGCAGGGTGGCAAAGTGACTCTTGGTGGCGCGAAACCTGCAGGAGAAGGCGCGTTCTATCCACCAACCGTGATGACAGTCGATGCCGATAATGACATCTTGAAAGAGGAGATCTTCGGCCCGGTAGCCGTTGTTGTCACCGTAGATTCAGATGAAGAGGCGATCCGCCTTGCTAACGACACTGAATATGGCTTGATTAGTTATGTCTACTCAGGCGCTCTAGACCGTGCGATTCGCGTCTCAGAAGCGATGGAATCTGGAATGGTCGCCATCAACCGAGGCGTCATATCAGATCCAGCAGCTCCCTTCGGTGGCTATAAAGAGAGTGGGCTTGGTCGTGAAGGTGGATTCGACGGTATCCATGAATTCTTAGAGAAGAAATATATCGGAGTGACTATCTAGGTAATCGCTGTGGAACTTCACCCAACTAGTAAGCGCAACCATAGCTTGATGCGTTATCAGGCTTTCTGGGGCGGTGCAGCAAATGGCGCATGGGTGATCTTTGCAATTCCCTATCTTTTACGTCTTGATGCCTCGATCACGTTGATTAGTATCTATGTTGCACTCACATCACTAGGACCATTACTCATTGGCCCGATTGCAGTAGCCAATCTTCGAAATCGGGCGCAACAACGTAGGTGGATGCTGATTTGCGGAGTGCTTTCACGCATCTTTTTCTTCATGCCATCAGTAGCTCTCCTCTTTGATAACCATCGAGCAGAGATAGCGATTGCTATGTTCTGTCTCTGTGCAATGCCTACCATTGTCTTTGGTGCGCTCTGGTCACCCACTCCAGGGATAGTCGTCGAAGCCGAGCATCAACCAACAATCGTTAACGCACGAACTCGAATTGCAAATATAGGTGCGCTCTCAGCAAATGCTGTCATCGGTCTGGGGATGATTGTGCTTCCCTTTCCCTTCAACTATGTCGCGGTTTTCTTCGTCTCAGGATCTCTTGGCCTTGCAGAGATGTATGTGATCTCTCGGATTATCTATCCAGAATCCCCGCATACTTATCTTGATACGTTTAAAGAGAACTTCAATCTCAAGAAAATAGGAGCGGAGCGGCAATTTATCTACTTTCTTTTCGGAATCTGTTTGATAGTGGCGGCATCATCAATCGCAGCACCGTTGCAATCGGTCTATTTCATAAATGAGCGTGGGGTTTCTGATCGATGGATGGGAATCTGGGCGATGGCGCTTTCAATTGGCGCAGTATTTGGCACCCTAATTTGGCGCAAGCTCCAAAATACTCGAGGAAGCTACGCGATTTTCTCTTGGACTGTGCCAATCTCCGGAGTTTACTTTCTGCTAATTATCCTGGCGCCAAATGTCGAGCTAATCTTGATGGCGACCCTTTTTGCTGGATGGATGAACGCCGGTACAGATGTAGGGATTTGGTTAGGACTCTTCCGATACGGAAGTGAAGCTCGTCGAACGATGTTAATAAATATTTATATTGGATTTGCTCTGGGCATTCCGTTTATAGCAGCGTTCTTTATTCCATTCCTCACCAATCGGTTCACACTGACGGAAATATTCATAGGATCTTTTATTGTTCGAACTCTAGTAGGGCTATATTTCAAGATTCCGAGCGTCTATGCTCTGTTGAAGGATCAGGTTCCAAATAACCCGAGTGAGAGTAGGTGATGCGCGAACATGAGTAACGTCTATTCTTCAGAAGCACTAAAAAATCGAATTGTAGTAGTGACTGGTGG
>CAZZFG010000037.1:0-2724 GCA_964653345.1 uncultured Bifidobacterium sp.
CGGCAATCCGTCCGGCAGGTAATCCGCCAGCTTCAGCATTTCGTTCGCCCCATTCACGAACCATCTTCTCTAATTCTGCGTTATGTGCAGTTTGGCTCACGTGGGCATGGAGAGCTGCCATTTTATTTGGGAATGTATCGGTGATGTCGACGTAATGATTCGGTGTAATCATGGAAGTAACCCAGACTTCCTTCACGCGCCACGGCTCTAGTCCTTCATCGAGTAGATCCATAAAAGCAAATCGATTGCGCGCATCGGGATAGACAGCTTGGATTGCTGCTTCACCTGCCGCCATGTGATCGGGGTGGCTGGCACCAAGTCGATCCCAATTTCGCTCCGGACTTTGGATAATCATTCGATCTGGTTTGACGCGACGAATTGCTTTAACAATTTTTTTCCGAAGTTCAATTGTCGGCTCTAACCAGCCATCTCGGTAATTCAAGAATTCAATATCAGTGACGCCAAGAATCTTTCCGGCATCGCGCTGCTCTTTCTGACGAATCACTGGCATTTGATCGCGAGGTAGATCTGGATCTTCGCCACCTTGGTCACCATTTGTTGCGATGCAGTAGGAAACTTCGATTCCCTTCGCAGTCCATTGTGCGATGGTGCCACCGGCTCCAAAGTCGACATCGTCTGGATGCGCAGTCACCACGAGGACTCGTGAAATCTCTGAGTCGGCAATCGGCTCCATAGCGCTCCTTATCGGTGGGTCAGGTTAGGCTCGTACATTATGAGTGAAACCGGGGGCAATCACCCACTCCTTGATGGGTTAAACCCAGCACAACGTGAGGCAGTCATCCATACCGGCTCGCCGCTACTCATCGTTGCCGGCGCAGGTTCGGGCAAGACTCGCGTATTGACCAATCGAATCGCATACCTCTTAGCTGCTCGCGCAGTAGCCCCATACGAGATCCTCGCCATCACCTTCACCAACAAGGCAGCGGGCGAGATGCGCGAGCGCGTGCAAGCGCTCGTCGGCCCGCGCGCCAAATCGATCTGGGTCTCAACCTTCCACTCCGCATGTGTACGAATCCTGCGCCAAGAAGCAGTTGCTGCGGGATATAAACCCAACTTCACGATTTACGACCAGAGCGATGCGCAACGGCTAGTCGCATTAATTGGCAAAGATCTAAACCTCGACCCTAAGAGATACGCACCGCGCCAAATTCACGCGATGATCAGTAATGCAAAGAACGAATTAATGGGCCCTGCCGATTATGCAAACCAAACCACCAATCACTTCGAAGAAGTTGTCGCAGAAACCTATGCGATTTACCAAAAGAAATTACAAGAGGGCAACGTCTTTGATTTTGATGATCTCATCATGAAGGCAGTTGAACTTCTGCAACGCCATCCCGAAGTAAAGGCGCGATATCGCTCCCGTTTTCGCCACGTTCTTGTCGATGAGTACCAAGATACCAATCACGCGCAATATGTATTAGTCCGTGAACTAGTCGGAACTGAGCGCGATGGCTTCCCACCAGCTGAACTTTGCGTCGTCGGTGATGCCGATCAATCTATTTATGCCTTCCGTGGCGCAACGATTCGAAACATCCTCCAATTCGAAGAGGACTATCCATCTGCGCGCACTATCTTGCTCGAACAGAACTACCGCTCTACCCAGAACATTCTCTCTGCAGCCAATGCAGTGATCACCAACAATGCCAGCAGGAAAGCGAAGAACCTCTGGACTGACTCTGGTGCTGGCTCAGCCATCGTCACCTATGAAGCAGATGATGAACGCGATGAGGCCGAGTTTGTGATGAGCGAGATTCGCTCCCTCCAAAGTGATGGCATATCCCAACCAGGTGAGACGGCGATTTTCTATCGAACTAACAATCAATCCCGAACCTTCGAAGAAGTATTTATGCGTAATGCCATTCCTTACAAAGTAGTTGGAGGAGTGCGCTTCTACGAGCGGAAGGAAGTTCGCGATCTCTTGGCTTACCTACGCGTGCTTGCCAATCCATACGATGAAATCTCACTCCGTCGGATCATCAATACGCCAAAGCGTGGCATAGGCGATAAGGCGATCGCGGCGCTTGATGAAATGGATATCCCACTCTGGGATGCGCTCTTTAAAGCCGACCAAGCGCGCGATCTCACCGCACGTGCCATCTCTGCCATCGATCAATTCGCAAACCTCATGGCAACGCTCCGCACAATGGTGGAGTCTGGTTTCAAACCATCGGTCATCGCAGAGGCAGTCATCGACCAGAGCGGACTTGGCGCCGAACTTTCCGATAGCACTGATCCACAAGATGAAGGACGGCTAGAAAATATCGAAGAGTTAGTCGCTGTTGCCCAAGAATATGAAGAAGATGAAACTCTTGTTGGTCCTGACGATCAGCCAGATGAAATATCACTCGTTGGCTTTCTTGAGCGCGTCTCACTCGTCGCCGATTCGGATCAGATTCCTGACGGCGAAGATCACGGTGGCGTTGTCACATTGATGACGCTCCACACAGCAAAGGGTCTTGAGTTCCCAACCGTCTTTCTCACCGGACTTGAAGAAGGCGTCTTTCCTCATTCGCGTTCACTCGGTGATCCAAACGAGATTGAAGAGGAGCGACGCCTTGCATATGTCGGTCTTACTCGCGCACGTGAGCGGCTCTACCTCTCACGCGCATCAACGCGATTTATGTTTGGCACGCCAACCTACAACGCGCCATCACGATTCTTTAGCGAGATACCTGAAGAGTTAATGGAGACGCGCAGGGC